>JAAFHO010000015.1 GCA_013297575.1 Chitinophagales bacterium | reverse complement strand
GTTGTTACCTTTTTAGCATTGTTGGAATTACTCAATGCACAAGAATTAACCCTTGTGCAAGGGGAAGGATATAATAATTTTTGGTTATCTATACCAGAAGAAGAAGTAGAAGCAGAAATAACAATAACTGAATAATAAATCATTTTATCATTGTGAAAGAAATTATTGAAGCAGCGTGGAACGATCGCACCATGCTACAAAGCGAAGAGGTGAAAAAAACTATTCGTAGTGTGATTGAACTATTGGATGCAGGCGAACTCCGCGTAGCAGAACCATCTGGCAAAGACTGGATAACGCATGAATGGGTTAAAAAAGCCGTCATTTTGTACTTTCCCATCCAGGAAATGCAAACAATTGAAGTAGGGCCATTTGAATTCCATGACAAAATTCCACTTAAAAATGGCTTCGCCGCCAAAGGCGTACGCGTAGTACCTCAGGCCATTGCCCGTTTTGGCTCATTTCTCGAAAAGGGTGTTATTTTGATGCCTTCTTACGTGAATATTGGCGCATGGGTAGGTAGTGGCACTATGGTGGATACATGGGCAACTGTGGGTTCTTGTGCACAGATTGGCCGTAATGTACACCTATCCGGCGGTGTGGGCATAGGTGGCGTATTGGAGCCAACACAGGCCACGCCGACCATTATCGAGGATGATTGTTTTATCGGCTCTCGCTGTATTTTGGTGGAAGGCGTGCGTGTTTGTAAGGAAGCCGTATTGGGTGCCAATGTGGTGATTACCCAAAGTACCCATATTATTGACGTAACTGGCCCTGATCCGGTGCAATACACGGGTTATGTGCCGCCGCGCTCGGTCGTGATTCCGGGTTCTTATTCCAAGCAGTTTAACGCTGGCGAATTTCAGGTGCCATGTGCGCTTATTATTGGCCAAAGGAAAGAGAGTACTGACAAAAAAGTATCTTTAAACGAGGCGTTGAGGGAATATGATGTGTCGGCTTAGTAGCCCTAAACCGCACCTCACTCCTCCTCAATAAACACACGTGTATCCAAACCCACCCCTTTTAATTCTGCCTTACCAGCACCCATTTTTGGCCAAAATACGGCTACTTTTTCTATTTTAGCGGCATTACCCAAGCCCATTTCAACCCTTCGGCTGCCGCCACCAAAACTGCCGCCTGTGCCACAAGTGGCCCATATTGTGCGCTTTTTGCCTTCGGTGGTTACAATAGTTACCGCCACTTTTGCGCCCAATGCATCGCGGTTGCTGTGGCGGCCACGCAGGTCGAGTTGTAGCCAATGGTTGGTATTGCCTGGGTTTTGGAAATAGACATTATTGGCCAAATCACCCTCGTAAGCACCGCCCATTACGGTATAAATATCGGTATCGCCATCGTTGTCTATGTCGCCTGTCGCTACTCCATGGCCTTTTTGCAAGTGCGCTACACCGCCCATAGAAATCTCTTCAAAATGAGTGCCACCTACATTGCGGAACATCCGATTAGGGATCAGGGCGCGCAGATCGGGCGTACCCGTACCGAGGTAAAAATCGAGCCAGCCATCATTGTCAAAATCACCAAAATTGTGCCCCATAGCATAAGTAATATGGTGCAAACCCGCGGCCTTGTGTACATCGGTAAAAGTTTCGTTGCCGTTGTTACGGTACAGGCGTAGGCAATCATCGGTGGTGACGGAATCTAATAAATCTTCGAGTACCTCACCCGCTACCCGCCGAGTAGGATCGAGGTCGAAACCAATGGTGAGTATATCCTCTAGTCCATCGTTGTTATAGTCAAAAAACCAGGCAGGAAAACTGCGTTGAGGATGAGTTACACCCGCTTTGGCCGAAATATCCTCAAATATCCATTTCCCGTTATTGTCGCTGCCACGGTTGGCAAAAAGTTTATTATCGCCACTCATGCTGGAAAGGTAGAGATCTGGCCTACGATCGTTATTAATATCGCCCCAAACGGCCGCTTTGTAAAAACCTACTAAATTTAAGCCCACCACTTGCGCCATATTGGTAAACGTGCCATTGCCATTGTTGCGGTATAATTCGTTGGGATGAATGCCAGAACTATCGTGGCTCTCGTTGGCAATATAGAGATCGAGCCATCCGTCGCTATCGTAATCAGCCCAATCTGCCGTTTGTGTAGGGTGGAACGAAAGTAAGCCAGCCTCAATGGTGACATCGGTGAAGGTATTGTTGCCATTGTTGCGGAGCAGGGAATTGGGATGCGTGCCGCCTTTAAGCCATCCGCCACGCAGGATCAGTATGTCTGGGTCGCCATCGTTGTCGTAATCGGCTTGTATGGTATTGATCCCACTAACGATACCTGTGAGGTGAGCGGCATCGGTGCGGTCTTTGAATTTGCCTTTTTCGTTGACAAAATAACGACATTGGTCGCGGAGGCCATAACGGGTAATAAACAAGTCCAGATCGCCGTCGTTGTCAAAATCATCCATACAAACACCACCGGAAATACCATTGAGATCGATACCCAATTTGACGGCTTGATTAGTGAATTTGATGCTATTTGTAGGACTTTTGAACACCCGTGGATCAATGCGCCATGCTTCAGGTACACTATCGGGGTATTGGCCTTGGTTCATATAGGCAATATTGAGCAGCCAACGGTTTTGGCTATCATCAGGAAATGATTCTAAGAGTCTTTGATATACTTTTATCGCATTTTTTAGCCCAATCATATCGGTGTAATAGCCATCAGGTTGAATGGGCACAATACACGATTCGGCGTTGTGCCGTTCTACACAGTTGTTTACTTCGCCCAAACGCAGGTAAGCAAGGGCCAGAAACTCGTACATTTCCTTATTGGCTTCGGTGATAGAATCGCCCTGGTCGTGGGTAAGTGTAGTGAGTTCGATGATGGCTTGTCCTGGTTTTCCAGCATAGATCAATTGTTCGGCAAATCGTGTACGAGCAAGTGGCAATTCGTCATTAGGTAGTTTTTTTAGTTCTTTTCGGATGATTTCTACATATTTACTGTTCAAATTATAACATTCCAAAGGATCAGCATAATAGGCAATGCTATCCAAAATAGCAATCATTCGCTCATGGCCGTCCTTGATGGCGTAGGGTTTACTTTGCCACACTTCGCGGCAACCCGCCAATAAAAGTATGAAAGGAAATAGGTACTTTAGCATAAGGCAAAAATAAAGCGGTTGACGGTAAATATGGAATATTGAATAAAAAATTTTGGACAGTCCCTTAGGCAACCTTTGCATTCCAGCGCAAATTTCGCCACGCTTTTTGTTGTTCTTCTGTCAAAAAAGTCCAAGCCACCACCCGACTTACCTTGTGTCCTTGCCCCATTGGAAGCGTATTTACTATGGTTGCACCTACTTTTTTGAGTACTTTGTTCATGCCATCCAAATTGGATTGCTTTGATACCAGTGAGGAGAACCAAAAGCACGATGTAGCAAACTCCTTACTTTGGCGCACCATATTTTGTAAAAATTTCTCTTCGCCACCGTCGTACCACAATTCGGTTTCTTGGCCTCCAAAATTTAAGACAGGCTCGGTTATTTTACCAGTATTGAGGTTGTTCAATTTTCGCAATGTACCTGCTATGGCCTCCGATTTTGAGCCATGAAATGGTGGATTGCAAATGGTCAAATCAAAGGTTTCGTCCGGCTGAATAATACCGTTAAAAATATCTTGTGCATTGGTTTGCAATCGAATTTCAATCAAGCCTTTCAGTACAGGATTGGCTTCAATAATGGCATTGGCCGAATCAATGGCGATAGGATCAACATCCGTTCCAACAAACGACCATCCGTATTCCTGACAGCCAATAATTGGATAAACACAATTAGCACCCGTACCAATATCAAGACACCTAACCTGCTTTCCCGTGGGTATTTTGCCATAATTATGCTCCCGAAGCAGGTCGGCAATATGGTGGATATAATCGGCGCGACCCGGAATGGCAGGACATAAATATCCTTCGGGAATATCCCAATACTTTATCCCATAATACTGCTTAATCAGCGCAGTATTCAAGGCTTTTACGGCTTCGGGGTTGGCAAAATCAATAGAATCGTCGTTGAATTTATTGGTCAGTATAAACGCTGCTAACGCCGGATTACTTTCCGCTAGGAGTTTTAGGTCGTAACGCTCGCGGTGCTTGTTGCGCGGATGCAAGGCGAGTTTTACTTTTGGACGTTTTTGCTTAATGATGGCAGCCATAGTTTATTTTTTGTGCGGCAAAGGTAGGGATTAAAGCGCGGATTTGGGTGTTGCTTATACTTTAGTACCATCAAAGGCATAAATTGTAGGAGTTGCAAACCAGTTCCAAAGGCAAGTACTCTTGCTACTAACCATATATTTTCTATCCAATCCCCAAAAACTTAAAAAAAAATTTGGCAGTTCCTTTATAATCATTCTACCTTTGCCTCAACCATTTGGTTAAATCACTTAGTTGACATGGAATCTGAGATTACAACAGAGCAAAAAATAATGGATGCTGCCGAGCATGTGTTTCTCGATGAGGGCTTTTCTGGCGCACGTATGCAGCATATTGCCGACAGAGCTGGGATCAACAAAGCGATGTTGCACTATTATTTTAGGAGTAAGGATAAATTATTCGAACTAGTGTTTAGGCACAAGATGAAGCAATTTGTCCCACAAATCGAAGCGGCTTTGAACGAAGCGAATATGACCTTTATCGAAAAAATTGACCGTTTTGTGTTGGCTTACCTCACCATGCTACAAAAAAATCCACGGTTGCCCATTTTTATATTGAGTACGATTCATCGAAACCCTGAACTGGCCAATTCCATCGACATTAAACTCGGAGCAGAAATTATTCGATTGATGGAAATTGAAATAAAGGAAGGCAGAATTAAAAAAGTAGATACCCATCAGTTTATGCTTACTTTGGTGGGCATGTGCTTGTTTCCTTTTATCGCTCGACCCATTTTTAGTAAAACTTTTGACCTCACACCAAAGCAATACGATCAATTATTAGCCGAACGCCGTGTACATGCAGTACAATATGCTCGTGCTATTTTGATTGGCGAGTAAAATAAAATAGGTTCAAAAGAAGCCTCTTTGCGCTAAAGAGGTTTTTTTTGAACCTTAACTTAACCAAGTGGTTAATCTAAATAGTTAAAAATTAAACGTTTTTTTATGATTATACGATTCAATAGGCTATCAAACAAGATATTATTCGGCATTTGTCTGTTACTCAGTAATATGGGGTATAGTCAAGTGGTACAAACGCTCGAATCATGCCTAACAGCAGCCGACAGCCACTTGCCCCTCGCACAGCAACAACCTTTAATTGAGGCGGCGCATCGTGCTGCGTTGGCGCAACTGCGCAGTAATTATTTACCGCAAGCATCATTAAACGGGCAAGCTACTTGGCAATCGGAAGTCACTTCAATTCCCATCAAATTACCCAATTTTGAAGTACCTACGATTAGTAAAGACCAATACCGCGTTACTTTGGACGTGGTACAACCCATTTGGGATGGTGGCCAAACGGCTCAACAAGGTAATATTCAAACCGCGCTGACCAAAGTGGAGCAGCAACGGGTTTTGGTAGATCGCTATACCGCCCGTGAACAAACAATGCAGTTGTATTGTGCGGCATTATTGTCGCAAAAACAATTGCAAGCATTGACTGAATCCCAAAACGATATTCGAAGCCGCCGCGAAAAAATGCAGGAACAAGTCAATAATGGCACTGCTATCGCTGCCAATGTGTTGACATTTGATGCACGTTTATTAGAACTAGAACAAATGCAAGACGATGCCAACGCTCGCCTACAAAGTGCGCTTGATGGTCTATCGCTCCTGACAGGATTGTCTATTTCTAACAAAGATATTTTACAACTACCGAGCATTAAAAGCACGACAACTAGCCCAAATGAACGCCCTGAACTTACCTTGTTTGGCCTACAACAAGCCAGTACAGTAGCGCAAGAAGCGGCTGTTAAAACGAAATTGATGCCAAAATTTAACGCTATTGCTACGGTGGGTTATGCGCGTCCGGGTCTTAATTTTTTATCCAACGAATTTGCTCCGTATGCCATTTTAGGTGTTAATTTTAAATGGAACCTAAGTGGTTTTTACAACGGTACACCCGACAAGGAGCGGCAGCAATTGCGCATCCAAAGCGATCGGGTAAGCATACAACGCGAGCAGTTTTTGTTACAAAATTCGATCAAGAACACCCAACAACAGCGCGATATTGAACGCTTGGTTAAAGTATTGGAACGCGACAAAGGGATTGTTAATTTACGCGAACAAATAGCGGCCACCGCAGCCGTTCAATTAGAAAATGGCGTATTAACCTCCAGTGAATACCTCATTGAAACCACCAATGCCACCAACGCAAAAATCAATACAGTAATCCACGAAATTCAATTATTACAAGCACAATTGACCCAGTCATTCATCAATGGATCCCTGTAGAACCGTTGCACCGCAACGGCTAAAAATAAAAAAATGAAAAAAAACACCAAAACCCCAAGAAAAACAAACACCACACCACAAACAATAAAAAATTATGCAAAAAATATCCATAAAAACGGCCATCATCGCAGCCATATCCATATCCCTAGCCGCCTGCGGCAATAAAAAATCCCCCTTCGATGCCACAGGCATATTCGAGGCTCAAGAAGTCATCATTTCTGCCGAAGCAGCAGGTGTTCTACGCCAATTCAACATCAGTGAAGGGCAAAACCTCAAATCGGGACAAGAAGTAGGCAGCATCGACTGCGACCAACTCAGCCTACAAAAAGACCAAGTACTCGCCACTGAGCGAGCACTGCAATTGCGTCAAACAGAAGCAGGGCCACAAGTAAAAGTATTGTACGAGCAAATCGCACTACAAGAAAGTCAAATCAATACCCAACGCGAGCAATTGCGGGTAATTCAAGTAGAGCAAACCCGTTTGCAAAAATTAGTAGCCGCCAAAGCCGCACCCTCCAAGCAATTGGACGATGTAAACGGGCAAGTATCCATCCTTGAAAAGCAAATCACCAGTGCCCAAAAGCAAGTTGCGGTATTGCAACAGCAAGCCCGTTCGCAAGAGCAATCCGCCACCATTGCCAATCGCGGTATTTTGAGTGAAAAACAACCTTTAGATGTGCGAAAAGCACAGTTAGACGATCAAATTCGTCGCTGCAAAATCATCAACCCACTCAATGGCACAGTACTCACCAAATACGCCGAAGCCTTTGAAATGGCAGCACCCGGTAAAGCACTGTACAAAGTAGCCAACCTCGATACGCTCGTCTTGCGCGCCTATATCACAGGCGTACAATTGCCCAATATCAAACTTGGTCAAACCGTAAAAGTACAAATTAGCCAAGGTGGCACTTATACAGGTACGATCACTTGGATTTCCGATAAAGCCGAATTTACACCCAAAAGTATTCAAACCAAGGACGAACGCGCCAATCTGGTATATGCGATCAAGATCAAAACCCCCAACGACGGTTTGTTGAAAATAGGGATGTACGGAGATGTTACATTATAAATAACCTAAAAGGGCAATAAATGCCCGATGCGTCCAAAATCATGATTAGTATCCAGCAAGTCGGCAAAACATACAATAAAGGCAAAGTACAAGCCCTTTCCAATATCAATTTGGAAGTGGCCAAAGGTGAACTATTCGGCCTCATTGGTCCTGATGGCGCGGGCAAAACGACGCTATTTCGCATCTTAGCCACACTATTGCAACCAGATTCAGGCACAGCCACCGTCAATGGCAACGATGTGGTACGCGATTACAAAGCCATCAGAAGCACCATTGGTTATATGCCCGGTAAGTTCTCGTTGTACCAAGACTTAACCATACTGGAAAATCTCGAATTTTATGCCGCCGTATTTGGCACTACGATTGCCGAAAACTACGAACAAATAAAACCGATTTATAGCCAGATTGAGCCCTTTAAGCACCGTAGAGCAGGCCAATTATCGGGTGGTATGAAGCAAAAACTAGCTTTGTCTTGCGCGCTCGTACACAAACCCGAACTTTTGCTGCTCGATGAGCCCACCACAGGAGTTGACCCCGTTTCCCGACAGGAATTTTGGGAAATGCTCCAGTTATTAAAAGAATCGGGGTTAACCATTGTCGTTTCGACGCCGTATATGGACGAAGCACGGCTGTGCGACCGAATTGCCCTGATTCAAAAAGGAAATATCCTTTCCATCAATACACCACAAGGTATCACGGATAGTTATGCTGAAAATTTGTACGCCGTCCGTTCCGACGAGATGTATCGACTTATCAACGATTTGCGTACGTTAACAGGCGTATCCACGTGTTATGCGTTTGGCGAATATGCGCACGTTGCCGAACACACCGCCATTGGGCTTAAAAAAGAAGATATTCAAGCATTTTTGCTAAAAAAAGAGCATAAAAACATTGAAATCAATCGTACACCAGCAACGATTGAAGATTGTTTTATTGCATTAATGAAGGAATAATTATGTCAAAAAAGACCATCATTACCACCCAAAACCTCACCCGAACTTTCGGAGCATTTACCGCCGTAGATGCCATTTCGTTTGAGGTATATGAAGGGGAAATATTCGGTTTTCTCGGTGCCAATGGCGCTGGAAAAACCACGGCCATGAAAATGCTCAGCGGACTACTGTCGCCTTCTAGCGGCGAAGCAACGGTAGTGGGGTGCGATGTGTATAAACAAGCAGAAGCCATCAAACGACAAATTGGCTATATGTCGCAGCGGTTTTCTTTGTACGAAGACCTTACAGTAGATGAAAACATCCAGTTGTTTGGCAGTATTTATGGTGTAAAAAAGAAAGAATTGGCCGATAAAACCGAAATTTTGCTCGATCAACTCGAATTTAAAGATCAACGCAAAACCTTAGTGGGCGCATTGCCACTGGGTTGGAAACAGAAACTTTCTTTCTCCGTGGCTATGATCCACGAACCGCGACTCGTTTTTTTGGATGAACCAACGGGTGGTGTTGATCCCATTACCCGTCGGCAATTTTGGGAAATGATTTACGCCGCATCGGCCAAAGGCGCTACTATTTTTGTCACCACCCACTATATGGACGAGGCTGAATACTGCAACCGCGTGTCGATTATGGTCGATGGTAAAATAGCGGCTTTGGATACACCCAAAAACTTAAAAAAACAATTCAACGCATCCGATATGAACGATGTTTTTCTCAAATTGGCCTCCACCTCTAAAATAAGAGCGATATGAAAACTTTTTTAGCCTTTGTCACCAAAGAGTTTAGGCATGTCATGCGCGATCGCCGCAGTTTGATTGTGATTATTGGTATGCCTATTGTTATGTTGTTGCTTTATGGTTTTGCCTTGAGTAATGAAGTAAAAAACTCTAGAATTGCGATTCTTGACCCTTCCAAAGACGAGGTAACGCTCGCATTGGTACAGCGTTTGGATGCTAGCCGTTATTTTGATGTAACGGAATATATTGATCGGCCAGAGCAAGCAGATGAAATGTTTCGTCAAGGCAAAGTGCGGGCGGTAGTGGTTTTTCAATCTGGTTTTCAGCAATCACTTTTGCATACGAATAGTGCCGCCGTTCAGATTTTGGCCGATGCTTCCGATACCAATACCGGAAATACTGTTTCATTTTATATCAGCAGCGTGATTCGCGACTATCAAAATGAGTTATTAGCGCAACAAAAACTGCCTTATCGTATTCAAGTTGAAGCACAATTGGCGTATAATCCACAATTAAAGAGTGCCTTCAATTTTGTACCCGGTGTAATGGTACTGATCCTCATTTTACTTTGTTCTATGTTGACCGCCGTGGCTATTGTACGAGAAAAAGAGACGGGTACAATGGAATTAATTTTGGTATCGCCCGTGCGCCCCTGGATGATGATTGTAGCAAAAGCCCTGCCCTTTTTGTTGATTGGATTGGTCAATATAGGTGTTATTCTCGTTATGGCCTATACTATTTTGGGCCTGCCGATGCGTGGCAACCAATTCCTATTGGTGGCCGAGTGTGGTTTATTTGTTTTACTTGCGTTATCGTTGGGCTTGTTTATCAGTACTCGAACGGATTCGCAGCAAACGGCCTTATTTATCTCATTGGTGGGACTCATGTTGCCGTCGTTGGTATTTAGCGGTTTTATGTTTCCACTAGAAAACATGCCCAAACCGTTACAAGTTATTAGTAATATAGTGCCAACGAAGTATTTTTTCAGTATCTTAAAATCGGTGATGATCAAAGGCTTGGGTATCCAGTATGTATGGAAAGAAACCCTAGTTATGGCGGGCATGACGCTTTTTTTAATGTCGATGGCCATACGAAGCTTTAATATCAGACTATCGTAATCCTGTACATTTTGTAAAGCGATACAGGCAAAAAACAAGGCGTGCAAAAAGGTGCGTCCCAAAGCAAGAAATTCATGTTAAGAGCACTTATAAAAAAAGAATTTAGCCAAATATTCCGCAATCCCAGCATCATTCGATTGATGTTAATGGCACCAGTCATGCAATTAATCTTAATCCCATTTGCGGCGGATTTTGAGGTAAAAAATATCCATTTGGCAGTATTGGACTGGGATCATTCGTCGTATTCCCAAAAAATTGTGCAACGTTTGGGTGCTTCAGGTTACTTTATTATCAAAGAAGCACCCGCCAATACCGAAGCAGCACAAGAAGCGCTAGACCACGGTCGGGTGGATATGGTATTGGAGATTCCCCAGCGATTTGAGCGCGATTTAGTACGCGAAGACGAAGCCAAGATTCTCCTAAAAGCAGATGCCGTAAATGGCGTAAAGGCAGGATTGGCCATCAATTACTGTGGCCAAATCATCAATCAAGTCAACAACGAGATAAGATTGGACTTTGTACAATTTCCGCGTTTCAATCCGATGCCTATGCTGGATATTAGTACGCGCTATTGGTACAACCCAAGTTTCAATTATCGGCATTATATGGCACCGGGCATACTTGCACTGCTGTTGATTATGGTAGGCAGTATCATGTGTGCGCTCAATATTGTACGGGAGCGTGAAATAGGTACGATGGAGCAAATGAACGTTACACCCGTAAAAAGTTATCAATTTTTATTGGCCAAACTGATCCCGTTTTGGGTGATCGGGATGATGTCATTAACGATTGGGCTAGTGGTGTGTTACGTGGTATTTGGTTTATATCCTTTGGGGAGTTATTTAACAATTTACCTTTATGCAATGGTATATATGGTAGCGGCATTAGGAATTGGGCAATTATTGGCTAGTTTTTCGGATACGCAGCAGCAAGTTACCCTTATTTCTTTCTTTTTTATGATGATGTTCGTCTTGTTGAGCGGTCTTTATACCTCTATTGAGAGCATGCCTGCTTGGGCTAAATATTTGGCATGGGCCAATCCCGTTTCGCATTTTGTGGATGTGATGCGGAGTGTGATGTTGAAAGGGAGTACTGTAACAGATCTACTGCCCAGAATGTGGAATTTGATTGGTTTTGCCGTTTTGTTTAATGCCTTGGCAGTGATGAATTACAGGAAACGGGCAAGTTAATTTAATACCCAATAAGTCCCGCCGCAAAAAACACGGCAGCCGCGCCTGCGATATAGCCTCGAAATAAATCAGCGGGCGTATGCGCTTGGAGTGCGAGACGTGCTGTACCCACAGATCCGGCCAGCAGTACCCCCAAAGCGATCACAAGCGGCCAGCTCAATTCAAACCCCCAAATGGGTACCATCGGCGTTGCTTCATTCCAAGTAAAGGGCAATAGAATAAGCATAGCTAAAAAACCGCCCATGCCAGCAGCGTGCGCGCTTATTTTAGTAAAAATATTGAGAAAAAAACATAAAAATAGGCTAATAGTAGCCCCTAAAACAAAAGCCGTGAACAAAATAGGCGTTTGAGCACCAGAAAATAAGTTATAAAACAGCCAAATGTAAAATACACCCGACATAATATATGGCCCAGTTCGGTCTTGTTTATCGTCCAATTGCCACGTTTGCACCATGCCCAATCCTTTCATCAGTGCCATACCGATACCGGGAATAAGTACGGTTGTTGTTATGACCCCAAAGATGAGTAGCATGGATCGTTGCTCGGTTAAGCGTCCTACTCCAAAAGCATAAGGGCTAATAGCCAGCATTAGTAATAGAATATAGGTCAGTACGAAGATAGGATGACCTATGATGGACAGAAATTGAGCAACCGTGCGGTTCATGTATTTGTTTGTTTAATTCATTATTAATGAAGTATTTGCCTCTTAGTACTTTATTCTGGACTTCAATGCAGAATAGCGTTGCAAAGGTAGAAAATTGTTGCATATTTTTAGTAAAACTCTATCTTTACTAGTAGAGGATTACTTAGTCTGTATTACCTCAACGAAAAAGGCCGTCCCACAACTCAAATTGTGAAACGGCCTCTTGTATTATTTTTTAACCGATGGTCAGCAGCAAAGGGCTTAATTTAGCACCATATCTTTTTCCGACATCATCCGGCGGATATTGATTAAAGCGTAACGCATACGACCTAGCGCAGTATTGATACTTACGCGGGTAAGGCCAGCGATTTCTTTAAAGCTCATATCGGCATAGTGGCGGAGAATCACCACTTCACGTTGTTCTTCAGGGAGAGCATCCACTAAGCGGCGGATACGGTTATGCGTTTCGCTGCGCATAATGATTTGATCTGGTCCATCGTCGCTGTGGCGCAATACATCAAAGATGTCAAAATCTTCGGTGGGATTGAGGTGTGCACGGCGTTTGTTGCGGCGGTGGTAATCCACACACATATTATAGGAGATACGCATCGCCCACTGCACAAATTTACCTTCGTGGTTATATTTGCCACGGCGGAGCGTATCAATAATCTTAATAAAAACTTCTTGGAAAATATCCTCAGCGAGTGCGTGATCTTTCACGAACAAATAAATAGAGGTATAAATTTTAGACTTGTAACGTTGGAGGAGAACTTCGAACGATTGTTCGTTACCATCAACATAGCGTGCGATCAGTTCGTGATCAGAAATCATGGGCATAACTTGCATAAGCCTACAGCTGGTTTTATAAAAAAACCAAAAACCTTTATGTTAAGATTTAAGTGGTGTACAAGTTTTTTCCGATACGCAAATGTTGTTTTAGTAAAAAAAATATACGCTGATCGCGCTTTGTTGCGACAAAAGTAGGGCAGGTATTTGGACTGTGCAAGTTTTTTCTAAATAATTAACATTTTTTTATTTGTCGCGTACAACCAAAACTTGTTAATCCGCGTCGGCAAATATGCTACATTGGTCGGTTTGTTACTACCTTTGCACGAACTACTACAATAAAATAAATAGATGAAGTTTGTATCAGAAGAAGTTATTGACGCTATTATTGATGAATTAGACGCTATCAGCGACGATCAATATGAAGAGCGTATGGAAGCCTTTGCCAAGGCTCAACCTGTCATCATTGCATATTTGTTTGATGAAGAAAACCTGCACCTTTTAACAGAAGACGAACGTGGTTTTTTGCAATACCTTATCCTTATTGCTTGGGCATCAATCGAACGGGTCAATGGCCCAGGAGAACCCGTCAGTGAAGACCAAATTGGCGAAGCAGAAGAAAAAAACTATGCCGTATTAGAAGCTTCTACTGGTAAGACCTTCCGTGATCGGGTAGATCCGTTTTTCGAGGGATATGCTCAGGAAGATTTGCTGGCCTTTATCGAGGAAGCACTCCTTGAAGATGAAGGCGACCCGGAGGCGTTGCTTACGAAAGAAGGTAGAGAACCGTTGTTCGTTGCTGCAAAATCGCTGATTGATACGCTTATTTGATCGAATGGGCTTTATTTATAACTACTTTGCGGTAGTTTAGTGTGCCTTTAATGTATATAGTTGTGTAAGTTTGAATGCCATAGTACCGTGTTCAAACTTACTACAATTGTATGAACTATTGGGATACCGCAATTTAGGAACGTGAAAATACTACAAGAACCAAACATTAAATACCCTGCAAATTAATCCTAGTACCCTTGCTCCTCGTTTCACAACTACTCAACAATGCACAAAATTTACTTACTCGCCTTGGTGCTTTTAATGAGCACCACTAGTTTGTTGGCACAACAAATGGCACCCTCTTTTTGGTCTGACATTGCCGAACAAAACATCATCAATAGTGGTCAATTTGATCGCTTTATTTTCCCCACGAAGTACCGTACCGTAACCATGAACGCGCAAGTTTTACGCGATTATTTAAAAACGGCAGTTGATGAAAACAATGGTTTGGACATAACAATTCCTATGCCTGATGGCACTAGTGAACGGTTTTTGGTATGGGAAGCCTCTATGATGCACCCTGATTTGCAGGCTAAATATCCCGAAATCCGATGTTTTACAGGAAAAGGTATTGATGACCCTTTTGCCACCATCAAATTAGATATTACCCCACAGGGCTTTCATGCCATGACTTTGGGATCTCGCAAAGGACAGATTTTTGTTGATCCACTTTTTCATGGTGATGTGAGTAGTGCTATTGTGTATTTCAAAAAAGATTTACAACGAACCGCAGAACATGCTTTTGAGTGCCTGCAAGTAGCAGAAGCCCAATCCAATATGCAAGAGATCACTTTTGGTACACCTACCAAGAGGGCACCACAGCCTGATATGGCTGGTGACTGCAAAAAAAGATTATACCGCCTTGCGCTCTCTTGTACAGGCGAATACGCCAATTTTCACGGTGGCACAAAACCACTCGTACTTGCAGCGATGAATACGACAATGAACCGCGTGAATGGCGTATACGAAAGGGATTTTGCTATTACGATGCAGTTGGTACCGAAAAATGATACTTTGATCTTTTTAACAGCCGCTACTGACCCTTTTTCTAATAACGATGGAGGCACGATGCTTGGACAAAACCAAACAACGGTGACGAGTCGTATCGGTTCGGCTAATTATGATATAGGCCACGTATTTAGTACTGGCGGCGGCGGTGTAGCTGGTTTGGGTGTAGTGTGTAACAATGGCAGTAAATCTCGAGGCGTAACAGGAAGCGATACGCCCATCGGCGATGGCTTCGATATTGATTATGTTGCCCACGAAATGGGGCATCAATTTGGTGGTAACCACTGCTTTAATAATTCCTGTGGTGGAAATATTGATACACAATCAGCGATGGAACCAGGTTCTGGCTCTACTATTATGGCTTATGCCGGAATATGCCCTCCTGATGTTCAAAATAATAGCGACGACTATTTTCACGCTATTAGTGTTCAGGAAATTGCTGCTTTTGTAACTACGGGTATAGGAAATAATTGCCCAGTAAAAACGACCACAGGCAATAACGCTCCAACGGTTAATAATGTACCTAATTATACAATTCCAAAGTCAACTCCATTCGCTTTGACGGCTATTGGAGTAGATTTGGATGGCAATCCCTTGACCTATTGCTGGGAACAAATGAATCCACAAACTGCCACTATGCCACCTGTTTCGACAAGTGTAAATGGCCCTTTGTTTCGTTCTTATGATCCAACCCCTTCCCCTACGCGCTATTTTCCACGTTTGCAGGATTTGGTAGCCAATACCACAAATACTTGGGAAAAACTACCCAGTGTAGCACGCACCATGAACTTCCGGGTTGTTGTACGCGATAATAACCCAGTAGGCGGCTGTAATACGGAAGATAATGTGACGGTTACAGTATCCGGCGCAGCCGGCCCATTTGCGGTAACAGTGCCTAATACCAATATTGTATGGACAGTAGGTGAACCACAAACCGTAACGTGGAATGTATCAGGTAGTGATCTAGCACCAGTGAGTTGTGCTAAGGTTAAAATCTCCTTATCAACAGATGGAGGCTTTAACTATCCTGTAGTGTTGGCGGATACGCTGCCCAATAATGGCTCGGCAATGGTAAATGTTCCGAATAATATTTCCAACACCTGCCGTGTAAAAGTGGAAGGCGTGGGTAATATTTTTTACGATATTTCAAATGTCAATTTCAGAATACAAGCACCTGCAGCGCCAACCTTTACATTGGTTGCTAGTAATAATTCTGCGACTGTTTGTGCAGGAGAAGCATTTAGCAGCAATATTAATACAACGGCATTGGCTGGTTTTAATACGCCCATCGACTTTACTGTTTCTGGTGCTCCTGTCGGTGCTATAATTACTTTTACACCCAATCCAGCAATGCCCGGTATGTCTTCGGCGCTGTCCATTAGTGGTCTAACACCTGCTATGGCTGGCGTTTATTCGATTGTTGTAACAGGCACAAGTGGTAGTTTGGTCAAAACAGTCAATATTGGACTTACTGTATTGCCAGGTAAACCAACATTAAAAGCAAACCTGACGAATCCGGCCAATGGAGCTACAGGCATACCGGTAAGTGCCTCTTTGGCGTGGAATGGTGTGCCTTTTGCTAGCCAATATACAATAGAGGTGTGCCCCAATCCGGCATTTGCCCCAGCGAGTAGCGTAATCATGTTATCTTCTACGGGTGCTAGTGTTGTAGTAAGCAGCCTATTGCCTTCTAAGCCTTATTATTGGCGTGTAAAAGCAAAAAATGGCTGCGGCGAAAACGAGCAAAGTAATGTTTTTGCGTTTCAAACTGGTGGTCAAGAGTGTGGTTTAGTATTTAATAGTACCCAAGTCCCTATCTCGATTGATGTGAATAATGTTTTGAGTATTTCTTCTTCATTGGATATTGCTCAAAATTTCATTATCGCTGATGCTAGTGTAAATGTACAGATTGACCATACTTGGGTTGGGGATTTAGATGCTACCTTAGTAAGCCCAACGGGTGATTCTATTATATTGTTTGATAGGCCCGGTGTTCCAGTTGATACAGAGGGTTGTGGAGGTGATAATTTGCAGGTAACACTGGATGACGAAGCCATTGCAACTGCTGATAGTTTGGAAAATTCTTGTAATGAAACTGCGGCAATTGCGATTAGTGGTACTTTTAAACCGGTTTCAAGTTTATCAGTTTTGGATGGTGATAATGTGACGGGGCTTTGGAAGCTTTTAATTAACGATAATTATGGTGGTTTTGATGCAGGCGCATTGACGGCTTGGAGTTTAAATTTTTGTAAAGTAGGTGCGATCTCAACAGCGCAATTGTTGAATAATATACCGTTAAATTTGCCTAATAATACAAGTAAATTGATTACGAGTGCTAACTTATCTACAAGTGCATCTTCTACGACAAATGCAGTAACTTATACGTTATTATCCTTGCCAGAGTATGGTACTTTGTTGTTGAATGGAATACCTATGACGACTATTGGTAGTAAATTTAACCAAGATGATATTAACAACGGTTCCCTTTCTTATTTACACGGAGGCAATCCTGTTACGATTGCGGATCAATTTATTTTTGACGTATTAGATCAGAATAACGCTAATTGGCTACATAATCAAGTCTTTTTGATTAATATTGTCCAAAACACCCTTGCAGCATCAGGTGTAATAACACAGGCTATATCTTGCAATAATGGAACAAATGGACAAATAACAATCACAACTGCTGGTGGCACCGCTCCATTGTCGTACAGTATAAATGGTGTAAACGCCTCAAATAACGTAATCGGAGGTTTGTCCGCAGGTACTTATTTCGTAGTAGTAACAGATGGTAATGGTTTTACCCAAACGGCGGGGACATTTACACTGCCGAATCCTCCTGCCATTACAGCGAGTACTTCGGTTAGTTTTGATGATTTAACCATAACCGCTAATGGAGGAATTGGCGCATTGGAATACAGTATCAATGGTGTAAACTTTCAATCTACGGGCATATTTGCTAACCTAACGGAAGGTGTTTACAACTATACTGTTCGAGACGCAAATGGTTGTACCGCAATGGGTTCGATTGCTATATCTTCAGGGACTTTATTGGCTACCGCTACTCTGACGACACCGCTGCTTTGTTTCGGCACTTCGGCTGCAACAATTACCGTAAATGCCGTGGGAGGTTTTGCGCCTTATGAATATAGCATCAATGGTGGATCGTACCAAAGCAGCAATTTGTTTACAGGTTTAGGGGCTGGTACTTACACGCTTATGATCCGCGATGCCAACAGTACGATTATCTCGGCAGCTCCTATCACTATTACACAACCAACAAATATTATTGCAGAGGCATCAGTTCTATACAATAGTGTTACGGTAACTGCCAGCGGTGGTACGGGTGCGCTTACCTATAGTTTGGGTGGGATATCGCAAAGTAGTCCGGTATTTAACGGTTTGTCCAATGGCGTTTACACCGTAATGGTGACGGATGCCAACGGTTGTAATAAAACAGCAGTAGCTACTGTGGCGGTGCCAACATTAGAGATTGTAAGTGCTGTTGCGCTAAATGTATCGCCATGTGATGGTCATTTTGATTTTTCTTTGACAGCTAGTGGAGGCGTTCCGCCTTTGGAGTATCGCGTCAATAGCGGTAACTGGCAATCATCACCTAATTTTAATAATTTAATAGCGGGCAGTTATACGTTTTATGTAATGGATGCTGCGGGCACTATCGTAGCGACCAATAATGTAGAGGTGGCAACACCTCCGAGCATTGTAATGATATTCTTTGTGAATGGCGATGATGTACAATTGGGTGTTTTAGGTAGTGGTGGTACTGCTCCGTTCTCTTTTTCGATACCAGGCTCTCCTAGTAATACTACTGGGGCTTTCCAAAATTTACCCAATGGTTCTTATACGGCTACGGTCACCGATGTGAATGGTTGTACACAAACGACTAGTTTTACAGTGAACTATACACCAATGAGTTTAACTGCTGTAGTGACCAATGTCTCTTGTAATGGAGGTAGTGATGGTAGTATTATTCTATCTGTTTCAGGTGGTGTTGCACCTTATACTTATAGTTCTCCACCATCTACGACAGGACTTCCGGCTGGTGTATATACCGTTACGGTCACGGATGCTTCCGGTAATACCAAGGCGTTGTCAGTAACAGTTACCGAACCAACAGCGTTGAGTGCAACCGCTGCATCAAGTACTAATGGTATAATGACAACGGTTGTTGTAAATGCTTTAGGAGGAATGCCACCTTATACTTATAGCAGTAATGGTGGTGCTAATTTCCAAAACAGCAATACATTTACAAATGTGGCTAATGGCACCTACAAAATGGTAGTACGCGATTCAAAAGGTTGTACTTATAATATTCCAGATTTGATCGTTTTGGATGCAACCGAAATAGTAAAAACCTGGGGGATTATTGTAGCTCCTAACCCAAGTACAGGGCTTTTCCGCTTGGAAATGGCACAATCTCCCAAAGGCAATATGCAAATTACTGCCTTTGATGCACTAGGTCGACAAGTGTTGAACCGTATCGTTGATACCAATGGCAGTGCTTATCAAACAAGTATTGATTTGAGTGCAATGCCAAATGGGTTGTATATGCTGCGTTTGGTGAGCGGAGGTGAAACAGGAACAGTAATTTTGAATGTAATCCGATAGTCGGACGCACCTACGTGTGCGTCCGACGACGGGCGTGCACGTAGGTACGCACACAACTAAAAATGACTCAAGTAATATTTGAAAGTCCAAAATGGCTGCTATTACTAGCCACTATTCCATTTTTGGTGGCTGTAATAGTAGCCTATTTACGCTGGCGGGATAAATCCCTGTCTGCGCTAGGTACTGGTGTGCATCGACTTGTACCAGGTTTTTCTAAAAGTAAGTTTTGGATAAAAAACGCGCTATTATTGTCCATTGTTGGGTTATTATCTTTAGCATTAGCCAACCCGGGGTGGCAAGGTAAGTCAACGCCACAAAAACAAACCGCTTCGGATGTATTTATTGCTTTCGACATTTCCAAAAGCATGTTGACCAATGACCTACGCCCCAATAGGCTGGTGCGTGCGCGGCTATTTGCACAAGAGCTCTTGCGCGAAATTGCTGGAAATCGCGTCGGTTTATTGTTTTTTGCAGGTGACGCTTTTTTGTCTATGCCACTTTCGACGGATTATGCTACGATCAATAATTTTTTGGCCGAGGCCGATCCGGAATCCTTCTCAGCGCAAGGAACAGCCATAGAATCGGTAGTGAATCTGGCGCGCAAATCTTTTGATCCTGAAGGTGGAGGCAGGGCTTTAGTGATTATTACCGATGGTGAAGACCACGAGGATAGTCCCGTAGATGCGCTTTCTGATGCTTTTAGCGAAGATGGAATTGTTACGTATATGGTAGGCGCAGGTACAACTGAAGGAGGTAACATTCCTATGGGTGCAAACGGACTGCTTCGCGATGCGGATAACCAACCCGTTTTGTCCAAAATGGATGCTGCTATGCTCAATGAATTGGCACAGGCAGGCAAAAGTGGCACAGGCGCTTATTTTATTGCTGATACCAATAATCCGGCAAAACGTTTGGCACAAGAAATTAATTTATTAAAGAAAAAAGAAATTGCAGTACGGTCCTTAGCTAGCCGCGAGTCAGCGTATCAATGGGTCGTTTTTCCTGCGGTATTGTTGTTGATCGCTTACTTATTGATGGAGAGGAGGAAGTAGGTCGTTACTAGAAAGTTTGAATTGGAGCGTGTGCTAAAAATAGGAAATAAACCTTTTCGGATTGAGATTTAAATATATTAAGATAAAAGGAATGGTGTAATCATTTTATAATAGACCTTATACGAAATTAGTTTCGTATAAGGTCTATTGATTTGAAGGATTATCGGTACATTTGTATTGTTTTGCAATATTTCATACTGTAAACAAGTAAATTTAGTCCATTTCCGATTGCAAATTTCAAAAATTATGAAAAAAATTATCTTAGCACTTATCCTTTCTTGCACTACCTGCTCTGTATCCATAGCCCAATTGGCCGATGGTACCACTGCCCCCGATTTTACCGCTACGGACATCAATGGTGTGAACCATAATTTATACGATTTGCTGAACCAAGGCAAAACCGTTTATATCGATTTCTTTGCAACTTGGTGTACCATCTGCTGGAATTATCACAATACAGAAGCCCTGAAAAACGTATGGAATACTTATGGCCCGCCAGGAACCAACGAAGCGTATGTTTTTTCAATAGAGGCTTATCAGCCCAGTAATACTAATTGCATATACGGTGCTTCGGGCTGTAACAATAGCACAAAAGGTAACTGGACAACGGGTGTGCCCTTCCCTATCATTGACAATGCCGATATTGGTGCCATGTATATGGTAGAAGGCTATCCAACCATTTATTGCATTTGCCCCGACAAAAAAGTATATGTCACAGGATCTCAAAACATGACTGGTTTGTGGAATGCCCGATACGCCAGTTGTGTCAATACTATCCAAGTATCCGCTACTACGGTGCAAGATATTATCTGCTCAGGTACGAGTACTGGTGCCATTGATATTACCCCAACGGGTGGTATTCCGCCTTATACTTATCTTTGGTCGAATGGTGCTACCACGCAAGATTTGGCCAATATCGCCGCAGGAACCTATACCTGCACTGTAACAGGCGGAGGCTCAGCCACAAAAACAACCGATCCAATTGTGGTCAATGGTCCACCAACTGCTTTGTCATTAACACAAACCTCCTCTACGCTGGCCACGTGTAATGGAACAGGTGCAACAGTCACCGTAAACGCCCTTGGCGGCTGGGGCAGTTATAGTTATATATGGAGTAACGGGCAAAATAGTGCCTCCGTTTCGGGATTAACCCCTGGTAATTATACGGTTACCGCCTCCGATATTAAAGGTTGCACAAAAATATTATCAGCCAGTATCGCGCCTCCTGTTTTACCTACTGCTGCCATAGCCGCGCCAGCCGTAATTACGTGTACTCAAAGTTCCATTCAACTCAATGGTACAGGCTCAAGTAGTGGGGCTGGATATACATACTTGTGGACAACCTCCAATGGTGGCAATATTGTGGGGAGTAATACGATCCTGAGTCCGACCGTCAACACAGCAGCCGTTTATACTTTGAAGGTTACCAATACCACAACAGCGTGTAGCAGTACTACGGCTACTACTGTTACCTCCAATACAACAGTGCCTGTGGCAGCGGCCGCAACACCGAGCAACCTGAATTGTAATACGGCTCAATTACAACTCAATGGTGCAGGATCGTCTGTGGGTAGCAATTTTACATACAATTGGACTACAATCAATGGTACTATAGCATCGGGGCAAAATACCCTTTTCCCCATCATCGTCACTGTTGGTATTTATAAAGTATGCATTACCAATACCATAAATGGGTGTACCGCTACAGCCACTACCACAGTAGTCCAAAGCCCACCTATAAATGCCTCTATAACATCACAAAATAATATTAACTGCAATGGCGGCAATAATGGATCTGCTCTGGTGGCCGCCGCTGGC
>JAAFHO010000149.1 GCA_013297575.1 Chitinophagales bacterium | reverse complement strand
ACTGAGGTAACAATTACTCCTTTACAAATATCTATGGTAAATCAACCTTTTGCCATTACAAATGATACTATTAAAAATGTGGGCTGGCCCGAAACGGTCACCAATATTAACCTGCTAAATGAGCCCCTTTGTGCTCCAGTATCCTATAAACTACAGGATTCTACGATATGCGCCGGCGGCTGCTTGGTCATCAAACTCCCCAAACTCCCCAATGGTACTACATCTACTTGGAGTGGGAGCGATCAGGTGACCATTGAGCCATTTGTGGGTACCGATTCGGTGCGTATTTGTTTTAATGAGGTGGGTACTCAGCCTATCCAACTTCAATTAAAATTAAGTGATGGCTGCATTCCGCCGCCCTATAACAATAATATATTGGTGCAAGAAGCATCCAGTCCGCTAGTATTTGCCTTGAGTGATTCGTTGTTTTGCCCTAGCGGATGTACCGAAATATTGATCGAAAATAGTGCCACTGCCACCTTCGATTTCCCCGGAGGTGTGCAAACACAGGACGCACCACCGAAAATATGTTATCAAAAAGAAGGAAAATATCCACTCAAAGCCCGCCAAATACAAGGCGGTTGTTTGCGCACTAATGCCATTGAAGTAAATGTTCAAAACCTGATTGATGAGGTGCCAAACGCCTTTACGCCCAATAATGACCAAATCAACGATGTTTTTAAACCGCTATTGGATTGTCCGCCAACAGATTATTTCTTTCGGATTTTTGACAGATGGGGTAATGCACTATTTGAAACCACTGATTACGAAGCAGCCTGGGATGGTACGTTCAATAATCAACCAGCACCCATGGATGTCTATATCTGGACTGTGAACAGCAGTAATCTACAGGTGTCGTACAAGGGAGATGTTACTTTGATCCGGTAGGGGAGCGATCAGTCCAATTTCACCAATCCACTTTGTAGTGCATATACTACAAGACCAGCCGTATTTCGGCAGCCCAATTTGGAGAGTAGGTTATTGCGGTGACCTTCCACCGTTCGGCTACTGATATAGAGTTTTTCTGCAATTTCTTGCGTATTGTATTCCGCACAGATCAATTGTAGTACTTCTTTTTCGCGGCTGGTAAGTTCTACATGGAAGGCGCGTTGGGGTTTGATCTGGTTTTTACCCATCATGTTTTCGCGGATCACATCCATAACCGTGGTATTGTAGTAAAACCCTTTTTCGCGTACCATTCGTATAGTCTCCACTACTTCATCGGGGTTTGCATTTTTGCCCAAATAAGCCGAAGCCCCAATTTCTATCATATTGAGTATAAATGCTTTACTCACATGAGAGGAAATGACGACAATTTGAATAGACGGAAATTCGCGCCGGATCACCTCTGCGGCTTCAATACCACTCATCACAGGCATTTTAAGATCGAGGAGAATTACATCCGGCAATTCGTCGGATGCCCTTATTTTTTTTAGTAGTTCCTCACCGTTTTCTGCTTCAAAAAGCACACTCAAGTCCTGAAAATCTTCCATAATAAGCCGCATTCCTCGGCGGAATAGTGCTTCGTCGTCGGCGATGGCAATATGAATCAATGTACTATTTTCCATGCTTTTCTATATTAAAATGTAATAAATGCCTCAAATCCTTTACCCGGTGCCGTATTTATTTGGCTAATACCGTTAATCATGCGTACCCTATTTTCCAAATTTTTAAGACCGAGTCCTTTTGAAATGGTGTTTTCAGGGTCAAAGCCTTGGCCATTATCGCGATAGCGCAGGGCTTTTCTTGCTTCATGTTTCATCAGTTGAATCGTGATTTTAGTGGCTTGTGAGTACTTTAAAGAATTATTGGTCAGTTCTTGAATAATACGGAACAGGTTCAGTTCTACAAGAGGATCGGGTATATCAGCGCGGGTAATATTGTACTCAAACTGTATATCAAGCACTCCAGTATATCGTACGCCTTCACAAAACTCGTTCAAAGCCTCCAATATGCCAAAATCCTCCAGCGTAGGAGGTAATAACCCGTGTGAAATACGCCTCGATGCATCTAATGTCTTGTCAATCAATCCATCTATTTCTTCACACATGGTATTGTATTGCTCTGTCATGGCCTCCATCCTGCGCAAACGATGAAATGTAAGGTGTAATACGCCCAGTTTTGACCCAATATCATCGTGCAATTGTGCCGCTATGGTTTGCCGTTCTTCTTCTTGTACCAATAGGTTGCGTTCCAATAATTCTTGCTGGTGCTTCAATTGCAAATCTTGATTGTCCATCCGTTGACGGAAGATTTGTTTTTCTGCCCGATTGGACAAAAGTACCACCACCAAAGCCATTAAAAGCATAAAAACTATAACGATGATGACAAAAACGACGATTTGCGATGTGTAAAAACTACTTTCCATAAGGTAATGAGTATGATTAATTGAAAAATAGTATTAAGTACAACATTTAAAGGCGATAAAAAACTAAACGCTCCATTGTCTGTTAACCAAAAAATACTTGACATATAAATAAATAAAGTACCGCTATAGTTGATCAAAACAACAGCATTAATAGCCCGTAACATTTTGTACTCTAGAGTGGGATGGATAGCATCTTCAGTAAAATGGAATGAATAACGAAGTGCATAACATATAATAAGTGTCTGAACTAATGTTTTGGCATACGAATTATAAGAAAATATTGATTGCACAAATACAGAGTTCAATACTACTAATGTCCCAATAATACCTAAAATCCAATATAAATAATTATTCAAAAATGTTTTCTCCTTAAATAGGCGATCGTAAAATAGCGTCCAAAGTACAAATTCTCCAATAGTATATAGGTGCAGCAAGGGTAAATTTTGATGATATACTATTGCTCCAAAAACAGATCCAACTTCAATAGAGAAATTAAAACACAAAAACCCAACTAATATCTTAAAGGGTGAACTCAGTTTTTTATAATGGACAATTCCTATACTGCATGAAAGGATCAAAATCAAGTAGAGCGGTAAAGTTGTAGCGTAATAATTTAGGTAAAGAACGACTTTTGACCACTTTATAAACATTATTGACCACATGAGTAAATATCCATTTTAATTTTATAAAGGTAAATCAAAAGTCGTAATAATTATCTAATATACTGCTTAATTATTATCCCCTTGGTGGGCAATTTTCTGGGCAGGGATTAGAAAAGTCAAAATAACGCTCTTTCCCAGTCGCATCCTTTATTTGGAAAATAATATCTTGTGTACCATTATTGAGCCCTATCATGGTATAAGTAGTAGCATCTTGAGCCGTAGGAGTGGCAATAGCAGCCACATCTTTAAAGTCTTGGGTAGGAACTGCAAATCCACGCAAAATATAAATAGAATCACCACCCATGTTATTGGCCTTCAATAAGGCAATTAATTGCGCACGCTTTACCCTCCATGCAGTCTTTCTTGCTATCGCTACGGTATCCGAAATTTCATTAGGCAGCCTTGTTTCCGTTGATGCCACATTGGGCTTACTCACTGCATCTTTGACTTCTGGAGTGGTTTTTGATTCTGAACAGGCATAAATACCCATAAAAAGCATACATAAAATGAATACGTTAAAGTGATTTCTCATTTTGTGAAATTGTATTAAATATTAAGTGAACTAATTTTTAGGCTGTAAATATACAAGCACTCAATTCATAATATCATAATAATAGATCAACAAAATAATAAAACAGGTATAAATACGGGGGTAGGAAGTAACGGCGGCGGTTGAGCAAGGAACACGTTACTACTGCTTCGTGTGTATTCCATTGCCCAACCGCTGCTCACAAACGGGTGTATATCAATAAATTATGGGAGTAATACCTGATCGATCACATGGATAACACCATTGGTAGCCAATAGATTAACCAATACGATATTGGAACCAGTAGCATTGCCATCACCTTTTACTTTAGCACCGCCAGTAAGACTGATCGTCACTTTCTTGCCGGGAAGGTTTGTTGGTGCTTGCAATGCTTCGCGAAGGTCTGGAGAAAATACGCGTGCAGGTACCAAGTGGTAACGAAGCACAGAACGCAAAGTATTGATCGTTGAAGCATCTGTAATTGCATTGATATTCGCTGCATTATTCAAAGGCGCTGGTAATTGAGCAAATGCCGCATCCGTTGGGGCAAATACGGTAGTGTTGCCAAACAAAGAAAGAGAACTAGCCAAACCTGTTTTTTTCAAAGCCGCTACCAAAGCCGTAAAACCGCCATTAGCGATCGCAATTTGCGCAATATCTTGTGATGGTGGTAGTAATACCTTGTTAATTACGTGTACCACACCATTCGTGGCCGCTACATCTACTGCTACTACTTGTGTGTTACCATTGATAAACACATTGTTGTCGATAGAACGGCTTACGGTGATTTGGTTTGCGCCTGGAATACCAGTGCTTTGGAAGGTTTGATAGTTACCATTCGCAAATTGCGCTGCGTTGCGTTTGCCCGCAATCGCGTGGTAGCGAAGGATTTGACGCAGCGCATTAATCGTTGCAGGATTGGTAATCGCGCTAATATTCGCTGCATTGTTGAACGGTGCAGGCAATTGCGCAAAAGCAGCATCAGTTGGTGCTAGTACGGTAGCGTTGAAGTTTGGATTGCCAAAAAACTGTACAGAATTGGTTTTTACAACAGCCGCAACCAGTGCTGTAAGATTCGGATTGCCAATCGCTACATCCACAATGCTACCGCTGCGATCAGTAACAATCCCTGTTGATGTGTTGGTTTCTGTTGGGTTAACTGTTTCGTTGATTTGCTCTTTCTGGCAAGCAGTTAGCGAAATCATGGTGGCAAGCGCCAGCATACCGATAAAACGTTGAAAATTCATAGTGTTTGAAATGTGTTTGATGTGTAAAATTATGTTTAATGTTTGAAGTGTTTTTTTGTAAAACAATTAGACAAACGGAGGTGCCACAAAAAAGTTTATCAAAGCAGATTAATTTACATGTTAAGTTTTCATTACGCTAGTTTTAGTCAAATCAAATGTCAAATTTAGTCAAATTCTAGCCACTCCACGATCTACGCACTTCATCACCGTATTTTGACATTTCATCCCTTTTTTATTGTTTTTTAATGCCTACTAAGGCCATCTTTGATCTGTAATTTGTTTAGAATTTATCAAAAAAATCATCAAATCTAAAAAATATGGGGGCTAGTTATTCAAAAGTGTTCATTGATTCAGAGTATCATACAGTGCAATGCGCCATGGCGGGAGATCAAAACGCATTTACATACTTAACCAATAAATACTATAACCTAGTGTATGCTACCATCAATGATATACTCCAGCAACCAGAATATACTTTGGAGGCTGTTCAGGATACTTTTATTAAAGCCTTCAAATATTTGCCAACTTGGAGGGGCCACTGCAAATGGAGCACTTGGTTATATTGTATTGCGCGTACTACCGCACTCGATTATTTCCGGCAGCATAAAGCCCAACAAAGACATGCTAAAATTTTAACTGAAAATATGTTTCACCAAACCGTAGATGCTAACGATACTCCTTTTGAAAGGCTGGTACGACAAGAGCAATACAGCGGACTATTAGGGGCAATTGAACAACTTTCATCGGATGATGCTACTATACTCACATTGTATTATTTCGACGACTTGTCGCTACATCAAATTTGTATCCAAATGAATATCAATCTCTCCAATGCCAAAAGTAAACTCTGCCGTGCGCGCCAACGATTGCGTAATAAATACGATGCGTTGACTGTTACTTAAGATTTTTATCGGTATTTAATTGACTCATGGAATACCAATATCTGTTCAATTGTGGCTTTGAAATCTAATATTCAGTGTATAAATTGCTTCCGTCGTTTCAAAATAGAAAGAAATCCTATAAATAATATTTAATTCCCTACTTTTGTCCCTTTAAATTGACTCTTTTGATATTTTTAGGCTGAAACTTAGCACAATGCACGCACAATTCGATACTTTCCAATACAAACGACCCGATCTTTCTGTCATTAGTCAGCATTTTGATCGACAACTTAACGCATTCCACAACGCTGAAAACGTTGAACAACAGTACAATGTGTTACAAATATTGATCCAACTTCGTGAAGAATTCTCCACGATGTTCAATCTTTGCCATATCCGCCATACCTCTAATATAGGTGACGATTTTTATACCGGCGAAAATGATTATTTTGACCAAAGCTTACCTATTTATGAGGAATTGAGCAATAAAATGTTCAAAGCCATGCTCGATTCAAAGTTTAGGCAGGAATTGGAGCAAAAAACAGGTAAGCAATTATTTACACTCGCAGAGCTATCCATCAAGACATTCAACCCCTCCATTTTGGAATTACTCGGGGAAGAAAATGCGCTCAGTAGTGCTTACACCAAAATAAAATCAAATGCGACCATCGAATTTGAGGGAAATACCTATAACCTAACTGGTTTATATCCACTCGAACTATCAAGTGATCGTGTGGTACGCCAAAAGGCATCACAGGCAAAATGGGACTTTTACGCCCAAAAACAAGCAGAAATTGAAGATGTATTTGACCAAATGGTCAAAAAAAGACACCAGATTGCGCTTCAACTCGGTTATAAAAACTTTGTAGAGGTCGGATATGCCCGTATGCGCCGCTCCGATTATAACCCCGAAATGGTCGCCAATTTCCGTAAGCAAGTACGCGAACTCATCGTGCCTTTAGCCGCAAAACTATATGACCGCCAGCGGAAACGACTCAAATTGGATCAACTCAACTGGTACGACGAAGATTTTAAATTTGTAACCGGCAACCCCAAACCAGTAGGCAATCCAGAGCAAATTATTAGCAATGCTGCCCGTATGTATCAAGAACTTTCGCCAGATACCGATACGTTCTTTAAATTTATGCAGGATAGTAAATTGATGGATTTGGTGAATCGCGCCGGAAAAGCACCCGGTGGTTACTGTACTTACCTTGTCAATTTTAAAGCACCTTTCATTTTTTCCAATTTCAACGGGACTAGCGGCGATATTGACGTATTGACCCACGAAGCAGGACATGCATTTCAGGTGTGGAGCAGTGGCCAGCGTTTCCAAATGGAAGAATACCACTGGCCTACCAGCGATGCTGCCGAAATACATTCCATGAGTATGGAGTTTTTTACATGGCCTTGGATGAAACTGTTTTTTGGTGACCAAACCGAAAAATATTATTTCCTGCACTTGGCTGGCTCTTTACAGTTTATTCCTTACGGTGTGGCTGTGGATGAATTTCAACATATTATTTATGAAAATTCCGACATGACTCCAGCGGAACGCAATGCCGTTTGGCGCGATTTGGAACGTGTTTATTTGCCGCACCGCAGTTATCCGGGTAACGATTTTTTAGACGCGGGTGGGTTTTGGCAAAAGCAAAGCCATATTTTTAACCATCCTTTTTATTATATCGACTATACGCTGGCTCAAATTTGCGCTTTCCAGTTTTGGAGTCGCGACCGCAAAAACCACGAGGATGCTTGGAAAGATTACGTGGAACTATGCCGCGCTGGAGGAAGTAGGTCGTTTGTGGACTTGGTCAAATTGGCCAATCTGCGCTCTCCATTTGAAGATGGCTGCGTTGCATCGGTCATAGATGAAATTGCATCGTTTTTGGATAGTGTTGACGATAGTAGCTTTTAGTTGTTGACATTTTTGTCTTACTAGAAGATATTTTCAAAAACGCTTGGAATTGGTCGCGTTTACGAAATTTTTAAAATTTCGTAAACGTCCTTTTTCAAAAATGTCCAGTAGTGCGCGATTTTACAATTTCTATTTTTGTAACAATCTAGCCCAAAAAAAATCCCTTAGGGAATGTATGTTTATCGGCTGAATAACGAGATACACCCAAATTTCGGAGGGATTTTATGTAAAAAACGCACAAAAGAACATACATTCCCTAACGGTAATTGAACCAGATTTTCCTTCCACCCTATAAACATATATTCCCTAACGGGAATTTGGGCGGCGGCTAAATGGTTGAATATTTTTTCAATACGTATATTTTTTGCAAATATGATGCCCACTAATACAGAACGCCTATTCGAACGGCGTAAACAGTATGTCCCCAATGCCCTTGGGGTATTTAGCCCCGCCAGCGCAGTATCCGCAAAAGGCGCTTATATCACCGATGCTGACGGTCGAGAAATGCTCGATTTTGCGGGTGGCATCGGTGTCATCAATGCTGGCCACTGCCCAGAGCCGGTGGTACTGGCTATTCAGGAGCAAGCCGCCAAATTGATACATTCCTGTTTTAATGTGGCCATTTACGATGCGTATTTGGACTTAGCCGAAAAACTGGCTACTATATTTCCACACGGTAACAACGGCACCAAAGTAATGCTAACCAATACAGGTGCAGAAGCCGTAGAAAATGCCATCAAAATAGCACGACAAGCCACTGGCCGCGATGCTATCCTTTGTTTCGGTGGTGCATTCCATGGCCGTTCCATGATGGCCATGACCCTTACTTCCAAAGTAGGTTATAAAACAGGTTGCGGCCCGTATGCGCCGGAGGTGTACCGCATGCCTTATCCGTATTTTGGCCCGCGCGAACGCACGATGTACAAGGACGAAGCGGCATTTGCAGCCCACCACGAAGCAGAATTATTGTCGTTTTTTAATACGCAAGTACCTGCTAGTCAAGTCGCAGCAGTAATATTGGAAGTAGTGCAAGGTGAAGGCGGATTTAATGTAGTTTCCAAGCCTTATTTGCAGGCGTTACGCCGTATTTGCACCGAAAAAGGTATCATTTTGATCTTAGACGAAGTCCAATCGGGCTTTGGGCGTACGGGCAAATGGGCGGGTTACGAGCACTTTGATGTAATTCCTGATTTATCTACTTGGGCTAAAAGTATGGGCTCAGGGATGCCCATTGGCTGCGTTATCGGTAAAACTGAAATCATGGATGCTATCAATCCAGGCACAATCGGCGGCACTTATGCGGGTAATCCTGTATGTGCTGCGGCTTCGTTGGCCACGATCCGATATATGGAAGCCATAGACATCAATGCGCATGGCATACGCGTAGGCGCGCAAGTGCGTGAGCGTTTCGAGCAATGGCAAAAACGCTTTCCAGAGCGTATTGGCGATGTGCGAGGCTTAGGCGCAATGCTAGCTTTTGAAGTCGTAAAAAATGGCGATTTGGCACAACCAGATGCCGATTTTACTAAAAAGATAATTCAATATTGCAATGATAATGGACTTATTGTGATCAGTTCCGGCGTAAATGGCAATTGCATCAGGACGTTAAGCCCATTGGTGATTTCCGATGCGGATCTACAGCGCGGTTTGGATATCATCGAGTCGGCGTTAGCGCAATAAACCTAACTACGACCTAACCACTGTTGCTGGCTCATTTCAAATTTCAATTCATCTTTCCCATGCATACCCACCTCTTGCCAACCCGCTTTTCGGTAAAAAGAGGCTGCACGGGTATTGGGCGTAGTGCCTAGCCAAACAGTAGTTGAGGTTTGTTCAAAATACCAATCGAGCATGGTGTCGTGCAGCAGGCGGCCTATGCCTTGTTTCTCTACGCTTGGAAGTAGAAAAAGTGCCCAAATATTGTTTTCTTTCAAATCAACAATAGAAAAACCGACCACTTGGTCTTCTATGGTGCAGACCCAGCCTTTTCCACGTTCGGTAATAAATTCAGCACAGTCCTGATCGGTCACAAGTGCCGGATTAGAAAGTACGTTTTCCGTAACGGAATTGCGGACAATTTGTATTTGCGGTATATCGCTTATAGTAGCAGTTCGGATAATGTGTTGCATGTTTTTTTATTTTTTTATTTTTATCCTAAAACGAAACGCCAAAATTGATTCCAATGGATTCTGCCACGGCTTTATATGCTTTAAGATAAATACCAATATTGGTTTTTGTCGGCGCGTTTTTCCACAAAGGAAAATAATACCGCACCGATAATTTATTGTAATTTCGGGAAAGGGTAAAAGTATTAAGGGGCGCAGCACCTATATGGTAACTCCCTTGGATATAAATACCAAGAGGTCCGTACAAAAACTCATCGGCCACAAAAACGCCTAAACGATTGGCCCCTCGATGGGCATCGGAACGATCGTTGCCCAGTAAAGTATTGTTAAATAACCACGCTTCCACGCCATTGTTGTGCTCCCATTCTGCTCC
>JAAFHO010000148.1 GCA_013297575.1 Chitinophagales bacterium | reverse complement strand
CCGAGCGGCCAAGTTTAAATGTTGTATTTGACCAAATAGGCACGCCTACTTACGCTCCCGATTTAGCACAAGCCACTTTAGATATTATTGAAAAAACAAAGCAAAACCCAGATCTTTTAACAAAAATTGGAGGTATTTGGCACTATTCTAACGAAGGAATTACCAGTTGGTACGATTTTGCACGGGCTGTTATGGAGATTGCAGGATTGCCCTGCGAAGTATTCCCAATTGAATCGAGCCAATATCCTACGCCAGCACAACGCCCGCCATTTAGTGCGTTGAATAAAGGGAAAATCAAGTCCGTTTTTGGTTTGGAAATTCTGCATTGGCGCGATAGTCTAATGGTTTGTTTGGATAAAAAACGACTAGTAATGGATTTGCCCAATCATCAATGATAGATCAACTTATTGCTCCGTTTTTCCCCAACGAAAGACTCGAATCTTACGAAATACTAGGCTCGGGTCTTATTAATAAAACGTTTAAGGTGCATCTGGTAGGCAGGGCATCCCCGCTATTATTACAAGAAATAAATACCCATGTTTTCCCAGATGCCGTAGCCCTCATGGGTAATTTTGTTGAGTTAGCAGCACACCTGCGGCGGCAGGCTAACTATCCATTGGGCATTCTTGACCCAATTTGCACCTTAGAAGGAGTGTCTTATTTCAAAGATGAGCATGGTGCTTTTTGGCGCATATTACCTTTTTTTGAAGGAACATATTCACCGGAACAATTACCCAATACAAAAGAAGCATTTGAAGCAGCGTGGGCTTATGGGATATTTTTAAAAGGTGTTGCGGGATTTCCTCTTGCAAAATTGTATGCGTCCATACCTGATTTTCACCACACAGTACAGCGTTACAAGCGTTTTAGGGATATTTTAAAGGCTGATATTGTCCAAAGAGCAACAAGTGCAGCAACTGAGATTGCCCAAGTTTTTGAGGCAGAGCAATACGCTATACAAGTAGATCAAATGCTGAAAAACGGGCAAATCCCAATCCGCCCTGTCCACAACGATACCAAGGCCGGCAATGTATTATTATCTAATGCAACGAGCAAAGCCGTCGCTGTGATTGACTGGGATACGGTAATGCCAGGGTCTGTACTTTCTGATTATGGAGATATGGTTCGGACTTTTGTTTCCGATCGGTATGAGGACGCACCAGCAGCAGAACTAACCATTAGAAAAGAGGTATGGGAAGCACTTGATGAAGGCTTTTTGTCTGCAACGACAGGTTTTTTAACGAAAAATGAACGGGAATACCGAGATTTAGGTGCATTATGGATCATCAGCGAGCAGGCGCTGCGATTTTTATCCGATTATTTGGATGGTGATCGGTATTACAAAACAGATTACGCGGAGCATAATTTGGTACGGGCGCGGAATCAATTAGCGTTGTTAGCCGCAGTACGCAACAAATAGTACTTACTCTATTTTAATGAAGCCAATCCAGTAAGTTCCCTAACTTCCTGCATCGTTCGTTGTGCGCGCTGGCGTACAATAGCACTACTCTCTTGAATCTGTTGTTTAACAGCTCGTTTATCGGCTTTTAAGTCGGCCAAACGCTCGCGGAACGGCGTAATAAGTCCAATCAAAGTATTAGCAGTATGCTCTTTTAAATCAGAATAGCGCAAACTGCCACTTTTATAGTCCTCCATCAGGCTATTGTGCGCTTCCATATTACCACAGGCGCGCATGAGTTCGAACAGGTTTTTAACACCTGCGCTCATTTCGCCTGCTGGGGTATCGCCAGTGTCCGTTACTGCTGATTTAATTTGCTTGCGCACGCGTTCCTCCTCACCAAATAGGTTGATATAGTGTTTTTCGCCCAGGCTTTTGCTCATTTTACGGTTTGGATCCGCTGGGGAAAGTATTTTAGGCGTTTCGGTGAACAACGGTTCGGGGTGGATAAAATACTCCTTACCAAATTGATTATTAAAACGTTGTGCAATATTACGGGATAGTTCTAAGTGTTGTTCTTGGTCTTTGCCTACGGGTACATAATCGGCGTGGTAGATCAATATATCTGCTGCTTGTAGCACCGGATAATCAAATAGACCTACACTGATAAAGGCATCACCATCGGTTTCCTTCAATTGGTCACTTTTATCCTTGAACTGTGTCATGCGTTGTAATTCACCATAAGAGGTGACGCAATTGAGTATCCAGCCCAGTTCGGTATGTTCGGGTACAAGGCTTTGGATAAACAAGTTTTCCGGTTTTACGCCACAAGCCAACAATTGGAACACCATATTCCAAGTATTCTCACGCAATTGTACAGCATTGTACGGCATAGTCATAGAGTGGTAATCTACAACACAGTAGCGGCACTCGTAATTGTCTTGAAGGCGTACCCAGTTTTGGATCGCACCAAAATAGTTGCCAATATGCAGGTCGCCTGTGGGCTGGACTCCGGAAAGAACACTTTTCATAAATATAGGTGCTTAATTGTAATGACTGTGTATTAGTTAAATTGCAGCGATGACGGAAATTTCGATATTCACAAATTTGGGTAATTCCGCAACCTGAACGAGTTCACGTGCAGGCGCAGTATCTTCTGCGAAATACTTCGCATATACGGCATTGATACGGCCAAACTGGTTCATATCTTTGACAAAAACACTGGCTTTCAACACCTTATCGAGGCTACTACCGCTGGCCTCGAGTACCGCTTTTACATTATCGAGTACTTGGCGGGTTTCGATCTCGATGGTATCAAGTACGAGGTTGCCAGTAACGGGGTGTAGCGCTATTTGGCCAGAAATAAAGACCATACCATTAAAAACCACGGCCTGATTATAAGGGCCAATGGGCAAAGGTGCTTGGTCGGTTTTTATGATTTGCTTCATAAGCGGATAAATCGTTGAATTAAAGCAGCGATTGAGTACAAATAGAAAAAGCCCCACAGTATCCCGACGAACGGGACTGGAGCCTCCTCAAAAATTGACGACAAGTAGATTACCTACGCCTCTGCGGCACTGGCCGCCTCGCGCGATGGAATCAATAATTGGCCGCGATAGTAAAGATTACCATCAATCTTGTACGCACGGTGCATCACGTGACGCTCACCTGTAACCGGGCAAACAGTCAAAGTTGGCATTGCGGCTGTGTCGTGTGTGCGGCGTGCGCGCTTGCGGCGCTTAGAATGCCGCCATTTTGGATTTGGCATGACTCAAATTATAATTGCGATAAATAAATAAATTAGTGTGTCTTTTTTATTTATCTACCTGATGTATGAAAAAACAAGTTACTATTTTAAATCTTTCAACGCGTCCCAGATAGAAGAATCTGGTGGCGGATCATCCCCCTCACTACCCCCATGATTGCCCAAGAACTGGAGTACATCGGTATTGCAAGGTGGTTCTTCTTCGCTTTCGCAATCATACACATTTGTAATGGGTAATGAAAGCACCGAAAATTCGTACAAATATTTTGCTAAATTAAAAGAAGGTGCGTCGCGGCTAATAAAAATCACCTCGTCGTCATCTTCTTCGTTTTCTTCGCTATATTTAACAAATAAAACCTGATCGCTACCAATGGGCAGTTGAATATCAGCACTGCAACGATCACAACTAGCACTGATCCAACCCGATAAAATGAAGTCTAAGACCATCATATTCGGACGCATATCCAGTTCTACTTCCACTTCAATTTCGCTTTCTCCGATCGGAGATGCATCAAAATGCTGGAAAAAAGACCCATCTAGTACATAATTGTACTTATGAAGTCCATCTTTTAGCCCTTGGACAGGCAAGGAATACGCAGAGAAAATGCCCATTGCTTTTCCGGTTTAATTTTCGGGCGGCAAAGGTAATACCAATTTGGAAAATAAAAAAGAATTTTGCAAAAAAAATCCCCCGGCCACAGTTTCTGCCCGGGGGAATACTACAATAGAATGGATATAGAATGAGTTTGTAATTGTATAGACTACCCACTTTTATAAATAGGTTGGGTGCTGTGCAATTATTTTTACTTTCTTTTTCCAAATTGTACATTGACAAAGAAATTGACAAAAAGCGGTGAATTGTATTCGGAGATAAGCAATGGCGCATTGCGGACAAAGAAATCGACCATTACGCCCAATTCAAGTGCTTTTACGCGTTCATCAAAGGCACCCCAGTCCAAATGAAAGGCCAATGAAGCACTACCTCCTGGCAATAAAGAAATTTCTTTCAAGCCACGTGTAAAGGGTGCAGCCCCTAGTATATTATTATTATTGAGGAATTTGGCGGCATTTTTTTCGCTGTACTTTTGTAACCGTATAATATAGTTCAACGGATTATCCGGACTGTCCAAGGCTAAGGCTAAATAATAGGGTTTTACCAACCCCAGCGTAGGCCCAAAAGTATAACTATAGCCTACTGCTACCCCTTTTACCTTGGCTTTTTCGGATAAATAGCGTTTTACGCCCCATCCTCCGCGTAGTGCATATAACGCATTTTGTTTACCATATACATAGGATCGGTAGCGGGTTTGTGGTGGCGCACTTTGCCGCGTTTCTCTGGGGTGGTGTATTTCACCAATACTGAGGTGGTAAAAAGTAGTACGATCATAGGTGCGCAAACGGCCTTTTTCCATCCCAAAAACAAAGCCCCGATTGGTGGTCAGTTTGAGGTTATAAGTCGTTTCATGATTGTAGATAATACCCAACGGTTGTTGTGTAATCTGGGCGGAAATGGGCGAAATAAACCATGCCGCTATAACGAGGAATAAATAAATGCGTACCATATCGAGGAATTTGCTCCAAATATAGGTGTAAGTTTTTGAACTGAATCAAAAAATAACAAAAAAAATAGTAGAATGGTTGGGAATGGACATTGTCTATTTCTTTTTATCTTAAAATTGTTCAAACTACTTACCCCAAAGCGGCTTTCCGCAATCGTTGTAAAAATGGGGATGCAAAGATAAACGTCTGCAAATTTTCGTTTTCACTTTCCAATACCATGTCCTTATTGCCGCTCCATTCCAGTTTGCCTTCGTGTAGGAAGCAGATATTTTCCCCGATTTCCATCACCGAGTTCATATCATGTGTATTAATAATAGTGGTGATTTCGTCTTCGCGGGTAATATTATGGAGCAGCTCGTCGATAACAATAGAGGTTTTGGGATCGAGACCCGAATTGGGTTCGTCGCAGAACAGATACTTGGGCTTCAGTACAATGGAGCGGGCAATACCCACGCGTTTTTGCATACCACCAGAAAGTTCGGAAGGGTATTTTTTGTTGTTACCGCCCAAACCAACGCGTTCTAGGCAATAGTTGACCCGTTCCAGTTTTTCTTTTGGCGTAAAAGTGGTAAACATATCCATTGGGAATCGGATATTTTCCTCTACGGACAAGGAATCAAATAGGGCTGAACCCTGAAATAGCATTCCGATTTGCATACGAGTTGCCCGCATCCCATTCTTATCAAGGTCTGTAAAATCAATATCGTTGTACCAAACCTTACCCGAACTTGGGGTTTGAAGCCCTACAAGTATTTTAAGAAGTACCGTTTTACCGGCACCGGAACGCCCGATAATCAAATTAGTTTTTCCCGCTTCGAAAGTAAAGGAAACGCCTTTTAGGACTTCGGTCTCGCCGAAAGATTTGGTAATATTTTCTGCTCTGATCATTTATTTGTTTTAATCTTACGCGAAGGTAAGGATAATTTTTATACTTCAAATCTCCCACCTACCTTTACACCATAAATTGTCTGAGATGCTCAAAAGTAGTTACTTTATTTTATTGGCCTTGTTCCTTGTTTTGTTCGCTATGCCTTTGGTACAGGATGGTATGTTTATTGATGGTGTCTGCTATGCGGCATTGTCCAATAACCTTGCCAATGGCATTGGTTCGCTATGGTCTTTAAAATTAACGGATACTATGTTTTCCGAGTTTAATGAGCATCCGCCGTTGATGTTTGGTATTCAGTCCTTGTTTTTTAGGGTATTGGGAAGTGGGTATGGCACCGAGCGCGTGTATTGCGTTTTGGTTGCATTACTTACTATTTTTTTAATGGCGCGTATTTGGCGTAATGTTTTTCAAAACACACCGATTATGGCTTGGTGGCCTTTGCCAATTTTTTTCTGGATACTCAACGAGGAGTCGTTTATGAGGTACACCAGTAATATGCTGGAATGTACAATGACCCTGTTCGATCTGGGAGCAGTGGCGTTACTCCTCAGGGCATATCCTTTGCAGAAAAACGAATTTGTGCCCAATAATAGGAGTCTTTATGTGCTGGGTGTGGGTTTGATGCTAGTGGCGGCTTTTTTAACAAAAGGGCCGGTGGGTTTATTCCCTTTAGCATTTTGGGGTGTATATGCTTGGGCCAACAAAACATCAAATTGGAACACAATAATTACCCAAACGGTTCTACTCACTGTTGTTGTTTTGGCTGGAATAGGGGCATTTTTCTTGTATGAACCCGCTCGGACGGCACTTACCACTTATTTTGAACAACAAGTGATGGCCGCTATTCAAGGTAAACGCATGGAAAATATAGCACCGCATCGCTTGTATATGTTGCAGCGTTTTTTTGAAATACATGCCCATTTTATCGTCTTATTGGGTGTGGCTTGGTTCTTTATTATTCGGCGTAAAGGGCGTAGTATCACTCCTTCCTATTGGTCGGCTGTGTTGTTTTTCATGGGTATTGGAGCAACGGCGTTGTTGCCAGTAATGCTCAGTCTTAAACAGGCACCACACTATATCGTACCTTCGTTGCCTTGGTTTGCTTTGGGTTTTGGGGCTTTTTTGGCTGCTGTACTCGCACCTTTAAAAGCCGTAGCAGCACCTCGTTGGTTATTGCCATTGGCTATTGTTTTGGTGGTAGCGGGTGCTTATTTGACTTATAGTAAAATAGGCTTAACCCGTAAAGATTTAGCGGAAGTAAAGCCGTTTTTTTCCTTTTTGCCACCACGAAGTACCATTGGCTTTTTTGCACAGCAGGAGGCATTGATTCGGAATAATTATTTCCAGCGGTACAATTTTAACGCATTGGATGGGAAAGGTACTTTTTATAAATACCTGATCTATGATAAGGTTTTGAGTGTGCCAGAAGAGGTGTTATCGACCTATCAACAGATTTTTTTTGTAGGCGATTATGTCGTATATATGCACAAGTAATTTTTTGATGGAGTACCAGATTAGCGTTTAGGGTATAAACTACCTTTATTTTTAGACTTGAATTGGCTCTTTTTACTCAATAGGCATTATGTTTATATAGATGCTTAATTGTTCACATCCTCCGCATACAGATCAATCCAAAACAAAAGTTCATCTTTTAAAATGCCTTTTTTGCCTTATTTTTTCAATAAATTTTTCTTGCTGCCAAATAAAATTTCTTTTTAAATACTATTTATTCTGTTTTTCAAGATAAAATTCCGAGCGAAATTTCACTGCCGAGAGTGGCGTTTAAAAAACATTGACAAAAAAAACACAAAAAACTTGTACATAATAGAAAAAAGTTTTTATACCTTTGGCGGCTTTTTTAAAAAACAGGTATAAAAACACCTGTTTTTCAGATTTTTATCATACTAGTACATACATTTATGAGCTCATCCGCAGCTACCGCCGCTCCCGAACACGATGCAATTCACGAAGCCCTACAGCGTTTTTTTGGTTTTGACACATTTAAAGGAACTCAACATGCCGTTATTAAGAGCTTGCTCGATGGTAAGGATACTTTTGTAATAATGCCCACGGGCGGCGGCAAATCCCTTTGTTATCAATTACCGGCACTTATGTTGCCCGGTATCGCAATCATAATCAGCCCTTTGATCGCCTTGATGAAAAATCAGGTGGACAGTATTCGGGGTTATTCCGATGAAGACGAAGTGGCCCACTTTCTCAATTCATCACTGACCCGTGCTCAGATGAAGAAGGTGAAGACGGATATCACCGATGGACGTACAAAATTGCTTTTTGTAGCACCCGAAACGCTCACAAAAGAAGAAAATATTGAGTTTTTTAGTAGCAATAATATCTCTTTTGTTGCGGTGGATGAGGCGCACTGTATTTCTGAATGGGGACACGATTTCCGCCCAGAGTACCGCCGTATTCGTACCATGCTGGATGCAGTAGCAAAAGACGTTCCTATCATTGCACTTACCGCTACCGCTACGCCTAAAGTACAGGAGGATATTGTGAAGAACCTGAACATGAAGAACCACAATACCTTTATTTCGTCGTTCAATCGCGATAACTTATTTTATGATGTACGCTCCAAGGTAAAGAAAGACCAAACGATTAAACAAATCATTCAGGTAATAAAAGAGGAATTTCGCAATGAATCGGGTATTATTTACGTCCAAAATCGTAAAACTGCCGAGGATATTGCCGAAATGCTTTTGGTCAATGATATCAAAGCTGCTCCATACCACGCTGGTCTCGATCCCAAAACACGTGCCCAAACGCAGGATAATTTCCTTATGGAAAATATCGACGTAATTTGTGCCACCATCGCTTTTGGTATGGGTATCGATAAGCCAGATGTGCGTTTTGTGATCCACTATGATATTCCAAAGTCTATCGAAAACTATTATCAGGAAACTGGTCGCGCTGGCCGCGATGGATTAGCGGGCAAGTGTATAGCCTTTTATAATTATAATGATATTCTCCGTTTGGAGAAGTTTTTGCGCGACAAACCCGTTTCAGAACGCGAAATGGGCGCACAATTGATGCAGGAAGTAGTGGCTTATGCCGAAACAGCCTCCTGCCGCCGCCGCTTCTTATTGCACTATTTCGGAGAGAGTTTCCCCGTCGAAAACTGCGGTAAGATGTGCGACAACTGCCGTACACCAAAAGAAGTAGTGGAGGTAAAAGAAGAAATCGTTAATGTAGTAAGTAGTATCCTCGAACTCAACGAGAATTATTTGATCCGTACCATTGTTGACTTTATTATGGGGCGCGAGACCAAAGAAATGAAAGATTTCCGCTTTACTGAATTGGAAAACTTTGGCGTGGGTGATACCCGCGATGAGAATTTCTGGAATTCGGTGATTCGCCATGCCATGATTAATAACCTGATTTACAAGGAAATTGAGCAATTTGGTATCGTAAAAGTATCCGACGCGGGTAAGGAATACCTGAAGAATCCGCACTCGATTACGATGACCGTCAATATCAATTACGGCGATAACGACTACGATTTTGAGGATGATAAAGGCGGCACTGCAGTGCTGGACGAAGTATTGATGAGTATGTTGAAGGATATTCGCCGTGCGGTATCCAAAAAGCATAACTTACCACCGTATGTGATTTTCCAAGATCCTTCATTGGAGGAAATGGCGACCCAATACCCACTTTCTATGGATGATATGTCCAAGATAACGGGTGTATCTCTAGCAAAAGCACAACGTTACGCACAACCCTTTATTGATGCGATACTCAAACATGTAGAGGAGAACGAGATCGAACGACCTATGGATTTAACCATCCGGACGGTAGCCAATAAATCAAAATCAAAGATCAATATTATTACGTCGATTGATCGCAAAATCAACTTAGAAGATATTGCCAAATCGAGCGATATGACATTCCAAGAATTGATCGATGAATTATACGGTATCGTTATGTCAGGTACTAAATTGCGGTTAGACTATTACCTTAATCGTGTGGTATCTGACGAGTATGTACGCGACTCTATTATCGAATACTTCAAGGATGCTGAAACGGATGATCTTGAATTGGCGTATAACGAACTGAAAGAGGAAGATATTAATTGGGAGGAAATTCAATTGATGCGCCTGAAATTTTTGAGCGATTATGCTAACTAATTCTAAACTATTTGACATAAATTTATGACTAAGCCATTCATTCATCACGTCTATTTTTGGCTCAAAAACCCTAACGATGCTGCCGATAAAGCGGCATTGCTCGCAGGTTTGGAAAAATTGAGCACAGTGGAGACTATTCACCAATACTTTATTGGTGCGCCTGCTCCAACTGATCGGCCTGTTATAGACAGTTCGTATTCCGTTTCTTGGTTGCTGATTTTTGCCACTGCCGAGGACGAGGCGGTCTATCAAACGCATCCGCTGCATCTTGAATTTATAGATACTTGCAAGCATTTGTGGGAAAGGGTAGTGGTATATGACTCTATATAGATAAGTTGCCCAAAAAAT
>JAAFHO010000147.1 GCA_013297575.1 Chitinophagales bacterium | reverse complement strand
ATGGGCGCATGGTAGGACAAATGCACTTTAAAAACGATGTTCAAGAAGGTAAATCTACCTTTTTTTTCCCCGATGGGCAATTAAAAGAAGAACAATTCCTTCATAATGGAAAACGCGAAGGTCTAATTGTATCTTACCATCCCAACGGGCAAAAAGAAATGGAATCTGAGTATCAAAATGATAAATTAAACGGTAAATTTCGCAAATGGACACCCGAAGGAAATTTGCTTGTTGAAGCCTTTTTTGTAAATGATAGTATTCAAATAAAAAAATGACAATAATTATTACAAGAAGAGCGTCTATTTAAAAACATGCCATATTTCGATATTTTATAAACCTATTCGATTGAAAAAAACTTTTTTTGCTTCTGATTTTCACCTTGGCATTGATGCAAGGCATAGTTCTCTAGAGCGCGAACAGCGGTTGGTGCGTTGGCTTCGTTTTGTAGCACCACAAGCCGAAGCGATCTATTTAGTGGGGGATATGTTTGAGTTTTGGCATGATTATAAGTACGCTGTGCCCAAAGGTCATACCCGTTTATTGGGCACTTTAGCGGAATTGCGGGACAGCGGGCTTCCTATTTATTTTTTTAGGGGCAATCACGACTTATGGATGTCGGGCTATTTTGAGGAAGAACTCGGTATTGAGGTATATCACCATCCGATTGAACGTAGGATTATGGGGAAGCAATTTTTTATAGGCCACGGCGATGGCCTGGGCCCTGGTGATAAGGGCTATAAATTGATGAAAAAGGTATTTACCAACCCTTTTTGTCGTTGGTTATTTCGGCAAATACATCCCGATTTGGGTATTCGTATTGCACACTATGCCAGTGGTAAAAGTCGCGCTGCCACGCCAGATGCAGAAAAAGGTTGGATGGGCGATCAAAAAGAATGGTTGTTACAGTACTGTTTATATAAACTTGAACAAGGTACTACGCCCGATTTTTTTGTGTTTGGACACCGTCATTTACCCATTAATTGGCTGTTGCCCAACCAATCGAGCCGTTATATCAATCTCGGTGAATGGATGTGGGCTTACTCTTATGCCGTATTTGATGGAACAACAATGGAAATCAAATTTTGGGAAATAGAAGATGGAAATATTATAACAGAAAAGGAACATTAGGGACGATGAAACAATAACTTGCTCCTTTTGGGTAGATTATTGTTTCATTGTTCCTTAAACATTAGGATCGCTATGCCAAGCCAGCCCGAAATATTGTTTGTCCTTAAATTCAAATTCATCTACAATTGCTAAACCTAGTTTGCGCGTATGGAACGCTATGGAAATGGCGTTTACCTGATTGATAAACGTTAAACCCAATGCGTATCGCTTGCTCATAGCCGTTTTAACTGCCCCAAAAAGTGCCTCCGCTACGCCTTTGCCACGCATAGAAATATCAACACAGATGGGGCCGTATTGGTAGGAGTTTTGGGTAGTAAATACTTGATTATCAAATGTAAACTGGCTAAATCGCTCCACCATATAGTTGAAAATGGGCCATTGCGACCAAAAGCCCCAACTCGCTCCAAAAGCATAACCAATTACGCTTTCTCCTTGTACTGCTATGTACAAACCCGCTTCTTCCCCAATTACCCGTTCTAACTGTTCTGTTGTAAACGGCGTAGTTACAAACCCCTGTTCCCGTTCCTGTTCCGAAAGATTTGCAAATAAATAAAGACTTTGCAAGGCTAAAACACCAGCAATATCCGTTAACTTTGCAGCGCGAATACTAAAATAGGGCAATGATTTAGTATAAAACCGATTATCAACAGACATAATAGGGAAACTTGGCGGCAATTGACGCTTATCCACCGAGACAAACCCATTCTTGTCATAAAAGCGCAAAGCAGCGTGCAACCGATCAAAAGTACCCAACCAAAGCGACTGAAAACCATGATCTATAGCCCAACTTTCTAATAAATCGTATAATTTTTGACCTGTACCGTATAATTTACCACGATACTCCGCCTTTACGAACATTTTTCGGATCGTTGCAGTGGTGTCGCCATTGTCAATTAATGCAATACTACCCACTACTTCATCATTTGGAGTCAAGGCTACCCAAAAATTACCCCTATTAACTTGGTAAAACTGCTCTATTTGCAGTAAATCAGGTTGATCTTGAAGGGTAACGGGTACATTAAACTCACGCTGCTGAATGTTCAGAATAAGGTCAATTACAGCCTTTTGATCTTTACTTTGGAATGGACGTATATAAAGCATAACTGGTGCAAAAATATTAAAACTATACCGATTATTTGATTTTATCATGCAAAAACGATTATTTATTCCCATATTTTTACTTTTATTGCTCTCTTGCAATAAAAGTAAATTGCCTTTAGAATTCCCAACCCAATATGATGGCAGTAACTTTGTCGCAAACACATACGATCAATATGCGTTACGCCTACAATATAATGCCTTGGTCAATGAAGCCCAAAAAGGACGCGATTCGGGCGTTGTGGTGCTATACAGCGATTTATCAAACTTATTTAACATCGGTAATCCATCCTTAAAAAATAGTGCTTCCGCTTATTTTGCGACACAAATGGATACTACACTTGGTTGGCTCAAAGACCTCGCCCAAAGTAGCGGGTTGAAATATATTCCAGGCACCAGTTCTACCAAAGGCGGTTTCTATCATGGCTATTTATTCAATGAAAAAGGATTAGAGCTCCAACAATTAATTGAAAAAGGGCTGCTAAATGCTTCTTTTTTCCATACTGCCACGCAATTGATGAGCGACGGTGTCACATTGGAAGAGTCAGATCAAATATTGGCTTTATTTGGCGCACATCCCGATTTCCCCAATACCCCCACCTTAGGGAAAGCCAATAATCCCGATGAATTAATGGCTAAATATGCCGCGCAACGCGACCAAAATAACCAAACAGGCTTTTACTCGGCTATAAAAGAGGCATTTATTCGCCTGCAAACAAGCATAAAAGCAGGCAATAAATACCAACAAGATCAAGAAAAAGCAGCAAAAGACATCTGCCTGCTTTGGGAAAAAATTAGTTACGCCACGGTAATACATTCCTGCCAAAAGTTTACCCAAATCATGAGCCAGTCCTTTGTACAAGAAAATGACCGCGCAAAAGCACTGCACCATTATGCCGAAGCGGTAGGCCTTATTTACGGTTGGCGCACCTTAAACAAGAGTTATAAACGGTTTTCTGACCCCGAAATTGATTTGCTCCTCTCGCAACTACGCGTTGCGCCCAATGTGCAGGCACAATCGTATTTATTTATTGTTGACCCATACAATGCCTTTCCCAATATTTACCAAGTAGAGCAAGCGATTCAGACAAAATTTCAATTTACCCAAAAGGAAATGGAAGATTTTAAGTCAGACTGGGTATTCGAGCAAGGAAGGTGATTACCTTTGTGCGTTTTTCAATCACTAACGCACAGATGGACGGAGTAATCAACGGATTTTCAAAACTAACGAAGGAGCAAAAAATACAATGGGTAGCAGATAACTTTGCTCAAAACCCAGAAGATATGGCGCGCCAACTCGCTTCCTGGCAACACCCCGATGCTGCCCAGCAAAAAATATTAGACGGCTTTACCGAAAATGCTTTGACCAATTATCCATTACCTTTTAGCATTGCACCTAATGTAATGGTCAATGGAAAGGTATATGCCGTTCCGATGGTCATTGAAGAAAGTAGCGTGGTAGCAGCAGCGTCAAGTGCTGCCAAATTTTGGCTCAATAAAGGCGGTTTCCATGCTGAGGTGCTTGGTACGGTCAAATTGGGACAAGTACATTTTCGTTGGCATGGCGATCCCAAATTGCTGCAACAATTATTCCCCGAACTAAAAGCAACGCTCTTTAATTCCAGCAATGACCTGACCACCAATATGCGCAATCGAGGCGGTGGAATCTTGGATATTCAATTGATTGATTTTACCGCAGAAGAACCCGGTTATTACCAAATCAGGGCATCGTTTGAAACCTGTGATAGCATGGGTGCCAATTTTATCAATTCAGTACTGGAACGCTTTGGCAATACCATCGAGTATTTCTTTGATACCCGAAATGACCTCTCCGATCGCGACCGCGATGTAGAGGTTATTATGTGCATTTTGTCTAATTATACTCCAAATTGCGTCGTGCGTGCATGGGTCGAATGCCCTGTTGGGGAACTGGAAGATCTCGCCCGCCATGCAGGATTGCCTGGCCCCGAAGCCGTAGATCGAATCTGTACCGCTGTACGTATTGCACGCCTTGACCCTTACCGTGCCACTACACACAATAAAGGTATTTTTAATGGTATCGATGCTGTAATTATGGCCACTGGTAACGATTTTCGCGCCATAGAAGCCTGCGGACATACTTATGCTTGCCGCGACGGACAATACCGTAGCCTAAGTAAAGCATGGGTAGAAAATGGTGTTTTCCGCTTCGAACTAGAACTGCCGCTTGCCCTCGGTACCGTGGGTGGCCTTACAGCACTTCACCCATTGGCCAAACGTTCCTTGGAAATACTCGGAAACCCATCTGCCCGCGAACTGATGATGATCGTAGCAGCAACGGGGTTAGCCCAAAACTTTGCGGCAGTCCGATCACTGGTCACCACTGGTATCCAAAGTGGACACATGAAAATGCACCTGACCAATATCCTCAATCACCTCGGAGCAACAGACGAACAGGCCGCTGCTGCGCAAGTGTATTTTGCCGATCAAACCGTGAGTTTTAGCGCAGTACGCACGTTCCTTCAAGGATAAAAGGCAGTACTTTTGCTCTTATTAGGCAAAAAACGTATAAAAAATACTGCTTTGCTTTTTTCCCTTCACCTTTGCCAAGCCGACTTTGCCAACACGTAAAAAAACTACAATCTCTGCTTAAGACATTTTTCTCACATTTAAAAACGAATAACATGAAACAGTTATCAACCACAATTCTATTGGTAATGCTCTTTGTATCTTTTGATCTTTTTGCACAATCCTCAGACAAAAAAAATTACTTTGCCATTGGTGGCGGAAAAGAAAGTTACAATGGCGACTTAGGAAACGCTTGGTTTAAACCCGAGGAGGAATGGTATGGATTTGTTAGCGCACAATATGGCCGCTACCTCAACAAATCCTTTGATATTTCGATATCTATGACGCATGGCGATTACGGGCATTGCAGGGAAGAAGGCGAAAGCGAATTTCGTCCAGATGGAACCGAGCGGTTAAATATGCTTTCTAGGCTTACTACAGGTATCGTATCGGTAAAATATAAATTTGGCAACGGATATCTATTTCAAGAAAATTCTAAATTTGCGCCTTATATGTATGTCGGCGGAGGTATCAGTAATATTTCAAATAGTTGGTGGAAAAATAAAAATCGCGTAAATCCCGGAAATTCACTATCCATCAATGGGGGATTGGGATTGAGTTACCACTTTTGCAAAAACTATAGTTTTACGTATAATTTAGGTAGCGGGTATTTCACCACCGATAATTTTGATAAAAGAAGTGAAGGTATAAACGATATGTATTTGCAACATACTTTGCTGTTGGGCGTTCGTTTTTAATCGAAAATATTTAACTAAACAATTCATATATACTAGGATACAATTAATTATCTATCCAATCCCTAAAATTTGGTGTTTTAGCTGTGCTTACAATAAAACTTTCTTTATGACCTTTTAAATAAATTGCAAGGCGATCGGAGGTTTGGTTTTCTATTTTTTCAATAGCATTTATATTGATAAGTTCACTTCGATTGATTCGATAAAAAACCGAAGGGCTTAATTGCTGTTCTATTTGTGATAATGTTCCAGTGAGCGGAAATTTTTTACCAAAAAAATCATAGGCATTTAGCAAAGCAGCGTCTGCCTTGATGAGACTGATACTTGCCGTAGGAAGTAGGTATAAGCCATTAGGTAATTTTATGGTTAATCGTTGTTTGTAAGTATTTTGAGCAATTTCTTTTAATACAGATTTTACACTTGTTAGGATATCTTCAGAATAACTTTTTTTATTTTCAGATTTTAAAAGTGCGCATTTTGCCAGTGCTTTTTTTATTTGATCCTCTGTAAATGGTTTTAATAAATAAGCGACACCTATTGTATCAAAAGCTTTAAGTAAATATTGATCATAAGCCGTAGTAAAAATGATAGGTGATACGATCTCATGCTTGTCTAAAAATGAAAATACGTTGCCATCGAGCAACTCTATATCACTGAATATAATATCAGGTTGTTTGTACAATGAAAACCATTCTACACATTCTTCAATACTTGATAATTGCCCTACGACTTCAATGGTATTATCAATGCTAAATAGATAATTAATGAGTTGCTTTACGGCAACAGTTTCATCTTCTATAATCAGTACAGTCATTGTTTCTCCGTTGTAGTATTAAGTAAAGGTAGTTTTATCGTATAAGTATCATCTGTTACAATGATTTCTAATTGCTTGTCACTTAATAATTTATATCTATTTTGTAAATTGACAAGTCCAGATCCTATAGACTCATAGTCCAATACTTTCAACCTCTTTTGATTTGTAACAATTATTTCTGTTTCATTAATATAGATGGTCGTTTTAAGCGGCTTTTGATTATCACCTTTATTGTGTTTTATAATATTTTCTAGCACAGATTGTAAGCTGCAAGTAGGCAAGAATTTGTCGTAATTAATAGTGTCTATGCCTTCCTTTGTAAATTTATAGGCATTTTCAAATCGATGTTCTAATAAATAAATATAATCATCTGCAAAACTCAATTCATCCTTTAATAATACAATATCATTATGTGCATTTGCTATTAAATGACGATATATCAGTGCTAATCTATTTAAGTATTCTTTAGCTTGAACCGGATCTTGAGAAATCAAGCCACTCAGTACATTCAAATTATTGAAAAGGAAATGAGGGCTTACTTGATTACTTAAAGACTTCAACTGATTTTCAACATTTAACTTTTCCAATTTCTGGGCATATTCTTTCATATTGTAAAATTGTTTCATAGAAAGTAAGGCGCAAAGTATGCCTATTTCCTGCGCTTCCGATAGCATATTTTTTGCGATAGATACAAAGCTCCAATCAAGCATTTTATTATTATAGTAACTATCTCCAATCATAAAAAAAGGTGTAAGCACTAAAAGTAGAAGTGACGCTTTAATGAGTGCTATACAAATGGTCTTAACAGAATTCGTAGCAGGGAATAAAAGAAAAACAATAGTTACGGCTAAAAATGTTCTGGCAATAATTTCTATAAAAGAAAGAAAAATGGTTTCTAATATCCTACCATATACAAAAAAAACAGGCACAATATAAACATATGCCAAACCCCAATAGATGCCTATTAACAACCAATCCGTTTTTGAAATTTTTTTGTAAAAATGCAGCATGAAAAACAACCGTTTATGAGACAAAAGTAACAATAAGTAAGATAACATAAATTATTTTTTTACTCTTAAAGGAAAATTGGTTTGAACAAAGGAATCTTTTGTATGAAATAAAATTTGGCTAAGTCTGTGTCCTATATTTTTGCACTTCATTAAAAAATATAAAAATGACACAACTACAAGAATTTATGTTGATTTTCCGAATGGAACCAACAAACGAACAACCAACACCAGAACAATTACAGGAAATGGAACAACAATGGGGCGCTTTTTTTGGTGGCATTGCTAACCACGGCCAACTTGTCAGTACCCATCACTTAGGTTTTTCAGGAAAAACACTCACTGCCAATCACGAATCAAATGATGGATTTCTCGTTGCCGAAGGACATATGGTAGCAGGTAATCTAGTGGTTAAAGCCGAAAGCTTGGACGCTGCGGTAGCAATAGCTAAAACATGCCCTATACTCTTTGCAGGAGGTACGGTAGAGGTGAGGGATATTATGCCAATGTAAAAGGATAGCGCAGTTACTGCTGCACTTATCCTAAAACTTTTAATTAGTTTCAAAACAAACAAAATATGAACAAAAAAATAGTTTTATCTGGATTTGTAACTGCCATAGTAGTATCCTTGGGATTTGGTATGTACAAAGCCAGTGGTTTGAAAGTTATTCAAATCGAAAAAAACGTAACTATTAAATCTTCAATACAAGAAGTTTTTGATATGATAAAATACTTAAATAACTTCCCAAAGTGGTCTCCCTTTTTAGTACAAGACCCAACTCAAAAATATGAGGTAAAGGGAACAGACGGAACAGTAGGTGCTCAATACCATTGGGTGGGCAATAACGGAAAAGATCTAGGGTATCAAGAAATTGTAAAAATTGATGAACTCAGTTATATTGGTAAAAAGTGTGACATTCAAAAGCCTTTTGTTGCAAAACCAACTTTTGAATATTACTTTACCGAAAATGCTAGTGGTATAGAAGTTAAAGAAATATTCAAATTAGAATCAGGATTGGTGGATGCTTTTTTTATGTGGTTATTTGATGCAAAGGCAGAAATGGAAAAAACCAATCAGCAAGGATTAGATTTATTAAACAAAGCGGTCACTTCTAAAAATTAAAAATATGGACAAGACAGTATTAGCAATGATTGAAAACCTAAAAGAAAAAACAGGTCATTCTCTTGAAGAATGGAAAGTTGTCATTTCTAAAGTAGGTTTGTCAAAACACGGAGAAATTGTAAAATTTCTTAAAGAGCAACACCAAGTCACGCACGGATACGCCGCTGAAATTGCCTTGAAAGTGTTGGGCTCGGATGCAGATTCTACGGCAAATACAGATGACTTAATCGTGGAACAATACAAAGGAAAGGAGCACTTAAAAGCATATTACGACAAACTCATTGCGGAAATTCAAAAATTCGATGGTGATTTTGAAATTGCCCCTAAGAAAACCTATGTTAGTTTGAAAAGGAAAAAACAATTTATAGTTTTAAATCCAGCATCAAAAACAAGGTTTGAGATCGGTTTTAACCTAAAAGGCGTAGAACCCAAAGGTAAACTCGAACCAGAAAAACCCAATGGTATATGCTCTCATAAAATCAACCTTTCTGACATCAATGACATTGATAAAGAAGTCATTGATTGGATTAGAATGGCGTTTGAAAATGCGGGGTAATTCTTACTACCTCTAATATGGGGTTGAAATAGAGTCGAGCAACAATACTTAATTAGAGATGTTGTGGGATAAATAATTAATCATCAAATATTTAAACTGCAACATCTCTATTAAATTTTTTAGCATATTTTTAGCGCCTGTGTCAAAGTACTCCACAACCTACAATTTTGATAAAAGAAGTGAAGGTATAAACGATATGTATTTGCAGCATACTGTGCTCTTAGGCGTTCGTTTTTAACCTCAAAGACTAACCGTACAATTCATATACCACCTGCCCACGCTCATACCCAATATCTACCATCAAATGGGCAACGGCATCATCGAGCATTTTGCTCCAACCACAAATCATAAACTTGACATCTGGTCGGGCAATTGCGTATTTTTCTTGGTAAATTTGGTGTACATAGCCTTGGTAACCCGCCCAATCGGGTTGGCGCGATAATGCAATATCGTATTCAAAATTAGGGATACTTTGAGTCAATTCCTCCATTTCTGTTCGGTACAATAGTTCTTCTGTTGTGCGGCAGCCAAAAATCAAATGCACTTTCTGGTGTGGAACTTTTAGGTGTACCATTTCACGCAACATACTCCTAAATGGTGCAATGCCAGTTCCAGTACAAATCATGACCAAGTCCCTTTCCAGCACTTCGGGCAAGATAAAAGCGCCATCTGGGCCTTTCCAGCGGATGCTCGTACCCACTTCACAACTATCGAATAAATAGGAAGTACCCAATCCATCGGCACTGCGTACAATACACAGTTCTAAATCTCCTCCATCGGAAGGCGCACTGGCAATGGAATAACTCCGCCAACGCTGCAATCGTTTATCGCCAATGGGTAAATCCATGGTAATAAACTGCCCTGCGCTAAAGGAAATACCAGGGTTTTGTAGCCAAAAACGACGAACATTAGGGGCAATTTGCTCCGTCCGTGTAATGGGCGTATCGTACCAAATAGTGGGCATGGCCTAAAAATGATCTATTAAATTAAAAACGGGCTATACTAATCGAAATTAGTATAGCCCGTAATAAACACCTACCTGAAGGCAAATGTTTTACAATTATTTATTTTTGCCGCCAGCAGGG
>JAAFHO010000146.1 GCA_013297575.1 Chitinophagales bacterium | reverse complement strand
ATAGTTCCGGGGTCAATTCTTTTACGCGCCTTGCGGGTACGCCTGCATATACACCACCTGCGTGGCAAATTGTTTTTTCTAAAATGACAGCACCTGCGGCAATTAGGCAGTTTTCTTCTACTACCGCTTCGTCCATAATGATGGCACCCATCCCAACGAGTACATTATCGTGTATGGTACAGCCGTGTACCAATGCCCTGTGTCCAATACTTACATTGTTGCCAATTGTAGTACCACATTTTTGATAAGTGGCATGCAAAATAGCCCCATCTTGGATATTTACTTTATTGCCAATACGGATAAAATTCACGTCTCCACGCACCACGGCTTGAAACCATACGGAGCATTGGTCGCCCATAGTTACATCACCGATAATAGTGGCATTTTCGGCGAAGAAACAATCTTTACCGAATTGTGGGTGCGTATTGCGACAGGGGAGTATAAGTGCCATAAATGTTTAATTACGGAGTGGTTTGCCGTTTTCTAGCATATACTGAATCCGTTCCAGCGTTTTTTGTTCACCGCAAAGCGACAAAAACGCTTCTCGTTCCAGATCCACCAAGTATTGTTCACTTACCGTTTGTGGTGCAGTCAAATCACCGCCACAAAGCACAAAAGCGACTTTTTTTGCAATTTTAACATCGTGCTCCGATGCGTAATTACCCAATTGAAGCGAGTGCGCAGCAGTGTATAAGGCGCCCAATCCAGTACGGCCCATGACATATACATCTTTCCGTTGTATCGGCTTCACATAGTTTTCGGCCAAGCGCAACACCTCTTTTTTCGCTTCGGAAATATTGCGACCAGCATTCATCGAGATGTGGTCTTTTTTGGGATCCAAATAACCAAAATTGAACGCTTCTTGTGCCGAAGTGGCCACTTGTGCCGTTGCAATGGTTTTAAATCGCTCGATTAATGTAGGGATTTGGACATTGCCTTCCTTCGTTATTTCATCGCTGATGCGCACTGCAAATTCCTTAGTACCAGCACCACCCGGAATAATACCCACGCCTACTTCTACCAATCCAATATACGATTCAGAAGCCGCAACCACTGCATCGCAGTGCATTGAAAACTCGCAACCTCCTCCAAATACATAACCCTGTGTGGCAGCAACTACCGGAATAGCCGAATAACGCAGGCGCATAGAGGTGTTTTGGAACAGACTAACAGCCATATTCAATTCATCCCATTCTTGCTGGTACGAAAGCATAGCGACCATCATCAGGTTGGCACCTACTGTAAAATTAGGCGCATTATTGCCGATTACAATCCCTTTCCAACCTTCTTCTTCTGCAATTTTGATACTTTCGTTCAGTCCACGCAAAATACCTTCACCGATCGAGTTCATTTTAGAGTGGAACTCCAGGCAAAGTACACCATCGCCAATATCGTGGAGCGTGCGTTCGGCATTGGTAAAGACTGGTTTGTTGCCACGGTATGCATCCAATATAATAAAGGATTCACCGCCAGGCAATGCTTCATATTGTTTAGTGGCTGGATTGTAGCACATCCGTTTACCACCTTCTGATTTATAAAAACTATCATTGCCCGCAGCGGCCATTTCTTTAACCCATGCGGATATTTGCTCTCCTTGTGCTTCGGCCAAACGGATACCCTCGGCCACGCCTACCATATCCCATACTTCAAAAGGCCCTTTGTCCCATGCAAAACCAGCACGCATAGCATCATCTATGGCATAGGCTGAATCCGAAATTTCGGGTACGCGGTTACTCACATAAGCGAATAATCCAAGTAAAGAGCGTTGCAGTAATATTGCACCTTTATCGTCGCCTTTAAAAATGGCACGGATACGGCGTGGTAACTCCTCAATTTGCTTAAAAACATCGAGAATAGGCAGTTTTTCGCGTACAGAAGGCTTGTATTCCAGCGTATGCAAGTCTAATGACAACATTACCGGGCGACCTTTTGCGTCGCGTTCGCCTGTTTTTTTATAAAAACCTTGTCCTGTTTTATTACCTAAAAAGTTATTATCGGCCAAAAACTGCATAAACGGTAATGGCTCAAAAGTGCTGCGCTGCTCATCATCAGGGCAGTTTTCGCGCAAACCTGCTACCACGTGTTTCGCAGTATCCAAGCCCACCAAATCGCCCAAACGGTATGTACCCGTTTTGGGGCGACCAATATTTGGCCCTGTCAAAGCATCCACTGTGTCGATACTCATCTCCATCTCATAAGAAAGTTGATAAATCTTCGACATGGTATAAACACCCACACGATTAGCGATAAAAGCAGGTGTATCTTTGCAAAGTACCGTTTGTTTACCCAGCACCACATCGCCATAGTGCATAAAAAACGCCGTTACTTCCGGTGCTGTGTCTTGGGTTGGAATCACTTCCAAGAGGCGCATATAGCGCGCTGGATTGAAAAAGTGCGTACCGCAAAAATGCTTTTTAAAGTCATCGCTGCGGCCATCGGCCATTAAATTGATTGGAATACCCGAAGTATTGGACGTGATAAACGTGCCTTTTTTGCGGAATTGTTCTACTTTTTCGAACAATTGCTTTTTGATATCCAAGCGCTCCACCACGACTTCAATAATCCAGTCGCAGTCGGCTATTTTTTTAAGATCGTCGTCAAAATTACCGATAGTGATACGATTGACCAATTTGGCATCGAACAAGGCCGCAGGTTTTGCTTTAAGGGCATTTTGGAGTGCTGCATTGGCTATAGAATTGCGGAATGCAGGTTTGGCCAATTCCTCTTCCGTTGCTTTCATGGGCAAAATATCGAGCATAAGCACTTCATGGCCACAACCAGCGAGGTGGCAGGCAATACCGGTGCCCATAAGACCGGAACCTAGAACGGCAACTTTACGAATACGTGTGTTGAGCATAGTTTTGGATTTATTGACCCCCCTGCCCCCCGATCCCCCTGGTCACTGAGCGAAGCCGAAGTGACCAGGGGGATCGGGGGGCAGGGGGGTAGCGAAAATTTGCTGGCGAAGGTAGTGAGAGTGTTTGGAATGGACAAAAAAATTATTTGCTATTAACTAGGTCTTATCCCATTCAGGAATGAAATTTAAATAAAGGTACAAATTTGGGGAGATGATTTTGTCTCTATCAAGGCATGAAGAGGGCGTTTAGGGGGAGGGGGTAACGAAGAGAGGGGCAAAATGAAGCCGCCAAATCTGTACCTTTATTTAAATTTCATTCCTTAGCGTTATTTTCCCGTATAATTATGCGGTGTAAGCGCCTTCAACTCCTCTTTTACCTTTGGGCTAACGTATAACCCATTGATAAATTCATGTAAAATTTCTTGCGTAATACCCGTACGCCCCCGCGTAAGTTCCTTTAGTGCTTCGTATGGTTTGGGATAACCTTCTCTCCTAAGGATCACTTGGATACCTTCGGCCACTACCATCCAATTGTCTTCAAGGTCTGCAAATAATTTGCCTTCATTGAGCAGTAATTTGCTGATGCCCTTGTGAATAGATTGGAATGCAATAACAGTATGTGCAACCGGCACACCAAGGTTGCGCAGCACCGTAGAATCGGTCAGGTCGCGTTGCAAACGAGAGATCGGTAATTTCTCTGCAAGGTGGCTGTAAATGGCGTTGGCTATGCCCAAATTCCCTTCGGCATTTTCAAAATCAATAGGATTTACTTTGTGCGGCATTGCCGATGAGCCGATTTCACCAGCGATTGTTTTTTGTCGGAAATATTCGATAGAGATATAAGTCCATATATCTCTACAAAAATCGATCAAAATCGTATTAATTCGACTCATTCCGTGGCACTGAGCAGCCAGACAATCGTAATGCTCAATTTGAGTAGTAGGGGAGGAGCGCTCCAAACCAAGAAATTCGTGCACAAAATTATCCGCAAATTCTTGCCAATTATCGTCTGGATAGGCTGCATAATGCGCATTGAAATTACCAGTAGCACCACCAAATTTTGCTTTGTGTGGTATGGCTTTCAATAGTTGTTTTTGTACTTTTAGCCGTGCTGCAAATACCCCAATCTCTTTACCCAATAAGGTAGGAGAAGCGGGTTGCCCATGCGTACGCGCCAGCATGGGTACGTGCGACCAATCCAGCGACATGGCCTCTAACTGCTCTATTAAGTCGTCCAACATTGGATAATATACCCGTTCAAGGGCATGCTTAAACAGCAAAGGAATGGCCGTATTATTAATGTCCTGCGAAGTAAGGCCAAAGTGGACGAACTCGCGCAGGTCGCCCATTTCCAACCCGTCAAAACGTTCTTTCAGGAAATATTCAACCGCTTTTACATCGTGGTTGGTGGTGCGTTCGGTGGCTTTTACATACTCGGAATCTGCGATGCTAAAATGCTCAAAAATACCATTGAGTTCATCAATTTTATTATCATCGAAGGCACTCAATTCCGGTAAATCCATTTGGCATAATGCAATAAAATATTGGATTTCGACAAATACGCGGTAACGAATAAGTGCGTGTTCGCTGAAAAATTCGCTGAGTGCAGCAGTTTTGTCGGCATAGCGGCCGTCGATAGGCGAAATGGCGGTTAACATGTTTTTATATATCTTTTTAACGACACAATAATTCGGTCATTAGTTCTTTGTTTTTAGATAGTTCGGGGCATTTTTGCTGGACTAATTGCTGAATTTGTCCTATTTCGTTCGTGCGAACGATGCCATGCTCATTCAGTGCAGCCGTTAGACAATGAAATGTTCGATCGTATTCTGCTTGCATTTTTTCTAAATGCGCAGTAAACGCACTGGAGGAGTCGGTTGGAGGTGCTGATTGATCCAAGGCATGCAAGGCTGCTGTACACTCACAATAGGCTGCGACGATTTGGGTGGAGCGCTGATCGCCACTGGGTGGATGCGTATTGCAACCTGTGTGAATGACCAATAGCGCAAGCAATAAAATGAGGGTTTTCAACGAAAATATTAGTTTAGTAAGCCACAAAGGTAGTATAAAATGATGAATGATAAATAGAATCATAAAGGAATTGGTCCTAGTGCGCTACCCCATACTTTTATCCTTCTCAACTTCAAATAGAAGCGGCAGACCGATGTTAAATCGACCTGCCGCTTGCTACTTTGCACTCATTTAGTTTTTTGGGGACAATTCACCCGTGTTATTTCACTACTACCAATGTTTTCGTTACCATGCCCATTGCGGTCTTCAAATTGATTCGGTACAAGCCCGGGGCAAATGCTGCACTTTCTACCGAGAGTGTTGTAGTCTGCTGACCCTCATTAATTACTTGTTGGAAGACCAATTTGCCGACAGGATCGAAGACAAGCAAAGTACCTCCGCCAGTTCCCACGCCTTCCATACCGACTGTCACAGATGAAAGGGCGGGATTAGGTGCTAGGCGCATATCAAGACGGGTTTGTTGTTCCCAAAGATGGTTTTCATCGCCTGGTTTTTCATTCCGAACTTCTATATTGGAATTGCCTGTCATGCCATTGCCGCAGTTCACCGTCACGGTAAATGAGCACTCTGCCGTTTGGCCATTGGGCGCAATTGCCCGGAAAGTATTGGTAGTAACACCTGCGGGGAAGGCTGATCCGCTTGCTAAACCTGTTACCAAAAAAGGTGTCAGTGTACCAGCGCAATTATCGGAGGCTGTTGGACCTGAATAAATTGCCGTTGCAGTACAGGGCGTACCGCTACCGGTTATTACAACAGGCATTGGGCATGTGATGACTGGTGGTTGGTTGTCGATCACGGTGACGACCACGGTACAGCGGCGGGTATTGCCTGCGGCATCGGTGGCTTGGAATACGATATTACTACTACCAACTGGGAAGGATGAACCGCTTACCAAGCCGCTGATTCTAGCGGATATGCCGCTGGTAGGCGCACAATTGTCTGTAAATTCAGGATTGGTATAAGGTATAACCGCACTGCAAAGCCCCGTTGTGGCATTTACATTAATAGGTGTTGGGCAATTCACAAAATTAGGCTTTTCGGTATCGTTTACTGTTACCCTAAAAGTACAAGTTTTGGTCAAACCTGCGCCATCTGTTGCCTTCCATGTTACGGTATTGATGCCTTTTGGGAATATTGATCCACTATTAGCACCATTTGAAGTAGGGGTTGAGCCGCCGCTTATCCATACTGGTTGCCCTGCTGGTAGGCTACAGTTGTCGGTGGCAGTAGGTGTGGGATAAGTAACTGTTGCGCTGCATTGGCCTAGGTCGTTGTTGACAGATTGGTTGGATGGACAGGTAATGTTGGGGGCTTGCCCGTCTGTAACCGTGACCGTAAATGCGCAGGTTTGGGCTTGTCCACCATCGGTTACTTTCCAAAGTACAGTAGTCGTGCCTTTCGTAAACATACTACCACTAAGTCCGCCGCTGACATAACTCAGTGTTCCCGCTGCACAACTACTCGTGTAAGTAGGCGTGGTATAGGAGACGATTGCAGCACAGAGGTTGGGGTCGGTGCTGCGTACAATATTGGCAGGGCAAGTAATAGTGGGTGCTGTGCCGCCGGTGATGGTCACTACGGCATTGCAAGTGGCGGTATTGCCTTTACCATCGTTGACGGTTAGGACAACAGTATTGGCACCTACGTTTAAGCAGGTAAAACTATTAGGTACTACCGAAACTTGGTTGACAATACCGCAATTATCGGTACCGCTTTGGAATACATTGGCCGTGGTTATACTGGCAGTACCAGCATTATTAAGGCCAATAGTGGCGGGTTTACAAATAACAGTAGGTGCTGTTATATCTGCTACCGTTATTGTTGCAGCGCAGGTAGCAAAGGCATTCGTGCAATCGGTGACTTTAAGGATGGCCACATTAGCGCCCAAATTAGCGCAGGTATAAACTTGAGTGGATTGATTATTGATCTGTAATTGAGGGGAGCAGCCTACGCTCCCATTGTCGATACTGCTGGCTGGCACAGTAACAGTTCCGGTAGCATCTAGGTGAACAGTGGTGTTTTTGCAAATGGCCTGCACCATAGGGCATGGCGCGCCCATGTATTCAAACGCACCCATATCGTCGCCCGCGCCTTGTGGACGTGGTGTGTCCTCAAAATCTACTGGAGGTGCCACCATGCTGTTGGCTGCATCAATGGCAGGAGAGCAAGCCTGTAATCGGAAATTATGGGTATTGGAATTGACAAATTGAGGGTTTTGATTAAATTTTACTCCAGTACCACACAGTACGCCTGTTGGACAAGCATTTTCTTCAATAATGGAGTAAATAAGCCCTATTTGGCCTTGTCCCTGCGGTGTTTGGACAAAAGTACTTCCGTTGTTCCAACTGATACAATTGCGGATGGAGAAATTTACATGGGCATAAAACCAATCATCTATACTTATGACACCACCAGCGGTTGCAGTATTGTGGTGCATGGTGCAATTGGTCAATTTTATATCTCCGTTTCCTTTGTCAAGGCCATGTGATAATACGCCACCACGGCCTGTTGCCATATTGTCGCGGAAGATGCAATTGGTAAAATTTGCAGTAGTAGTAGCATCATTGGCTACGCTGGTGTAAATGGCACCACCGTTGATACTGGCTGTATTGCCCGAAAAAAGGCATGCGTCAATGGAGGCGAGTGTTGTATAGGAATTTTGCGTGATAATACTCAAAGCACCGCCATTGAATCCACTATTATTGGAAAATGTACAACGATTAATAGCACATACATTCTCAAAACCAGTATAGTTGCCACCTATATTGAGTGCGCCGCAGCCAGATGTAGTAGCATGATTGCCCATAAAAGTGCAGTCGTTGGCAATTATTGCTGCACCCAATACCGCTCCTGTTGCAAAAGCGGAATTATTACTAAACCCGCAGTTATTTAGGGTAATTGGCCACCTGCCCAAATGGTATAAAGCGCCAGCATAACCAGTTGGTGCTTGGTTGTCTGTAAAAGTACAATTGTCAAGCACCGGTTCCGATTTGCCGCCGTTAGTGCCAGTGTCATACATACCACCGCCGTTTCCACCAGCGGTATTATTGCTAAAGGTACAATTGATAAGTATCGGCGAACTAGAGGGGCTATGGGTAGGCGAGCCGTAAGCGTAGTTGCACATTCCGCCGCCATTGGCAGTGCCAGGAGCGGTATTATTGGAAAAAATACAATTTTCTAACGTTGGAGCAGTATTGCCGTCTTTACTGTCGTTGTACATACCCGCACCCGCACCAGTACTGTGGCATCGGTTATAGGTGATCTTACAGTTGCGAATCGTCGGATTTGATTCTAATCCTGATTCCGCATAGTTATAAATGCCACCACCAAAAACATTTTCACCTAAACCACCACCAATATTAATATTTCCACCTTTTGTAATGGTAAACCCGTCCAATTCCATCGCGCTACTTCTGTTATGGATCCTGACCACGTGATAGGCATTGTCGCTGTCATCGCCAGAGATACCGATATCACCGCTTAATATGGTGATATGGGTATTCCAGTTGCGTTGTGCTATGTTATTTTCATTACCGACAAAGCCACCGTATATTTTAACATCGCTATTAATAAAAAAGGTCTCTGTTGGGCTGTCAAAAAAAGTACTATAAGGCGTTTTTGGCCGATAAGTGCCTTCTGCAACCCATATTTCAGTTACATTATTACAAAAATTGGCTTCGATGAGGGCATCATCTAGGGTAAGAAAAGCATTGGCCCACGAAGTACCATTATCATTACCATTTATGGCATCTTTATCTACATATACGATGCCTCCGTGGCATGCAACGGCTATTTCATCAAAACCCATATCGCGATGCGGGCCTTGTGGCCTGTTGTCGCCATCAATATCGAAATGGCCATTGCCCCCTAAAAAAGCGGCATCTTTAGCAGGTGATTGTTTGGTTAAATGAAAATCATGGGTTGCAACGTTCTTAAATAGCGGATCAACATTGTACATGGTGTGGCCACAAAAATTGGGTGATGGACAATCGGATTCCTGCACCATGGTATCGTATCCATTAAACCGAGCGGTACTGCCTTGTACCTTACCAAATGTCGAACTGTTACCCCATGTAATACTCCGCGACATTGAAATAACACCACTATTCGATAGAACACCGATAACGCCACCACCTAAAACTGCTGTATTACCATGACAGGTACAGTCTAAGAAATCTCCTTCTGAATCATTGCCCCAACAGGTTGCGCCGCCCCACTGCGCCGCTGTATTATTGTAGAACAAACAAGTGATGATATATGGGAAAAAGATGGTGCTTCCCTTGCCATTACTAAATATTGCTCCACCATTTTTGGCTGAATTGTCGTGGAAAATACAAGCCCTAAACTCAGGGCCGTTTTTACCGTTTGATGCCACATTGGTATAGATTGCTCCACCATCTTCACCGGCAACATTAAACGTAAAAGTATCGCGTAACATGATAAGCCTAAGTTGCGCATCCACCCCGGCACTATTCAAGTACATCCCTCCGCCATAAGGCGCCGTATTATTGGTAAATGTACAGTGGTTTATAGCGACATCTGTGCCGATATTGGTCTCAAAAAATACGCCTCCACCTTGATAGGTGGCGTGGTTGGCCGTAAACGTACATTGTTCAATAAGCGGCGTTGAACTGTTCAAATTCATCCAAATCGCACCACCGTATTCAGATGAGTTATTGTTAAATGTACTACCCGTTATCGTAGGTGTGGTCAATCCTTTATAAGCATCTTTACAATAAATAGCACCTCCGCTTTCATCTATATTGCCAGCAATATCATCGGTGGTATTGTGTGTAAATGTGCAATCGGTAATCACTGGGTTCGATACACCATTTGCTGCGCCACTCGATACTGCAAGACTGTAGTAAGCACCGCCTTTATACACCGCGTGATTATTGGTAAATGCACAGTTGGTCAATGTGGGCGAGCAAATAGCGTTGTCAATATTATTTTGCATAGCACCGCCCGTATATCCCGTATTTCCGGTAAATGTACAATGGTCAAAAACAGGGGCTGCTGTGCCATTGGTAATGCGATTAGCAAATGCGCCACCCTCCAAATGTGTATTGAATGCGCAGTCGTTCAACATGGGCGAGGCTGTGCCATTGTTAAATACATTATTGAATATACCGCCGCCCTCTTCGGCAATATTTCCAGTGAAAGTACAATTGTTTAGTGTAGGATTAGCCACACCGCTGTTATACGCACTGTTGGAAATACCTCCTCCTCGGCGGCTTGTATTGTTCTGAAAAACACAATT
>JAAFHO010000145.1 GCA_013297575.1 Chitinophagales bacterium | reverse complement strand
GTCATGTTTGATGCAGATCCCGTTGTGACATTGGTGTTTTCAGCAATAGTGACAGTGGCGTACTCAACCGTTGGTGGTTTTAGAGCGGTACTTTTAACCGATTTTGTACAATTTTTTATCGCCATGATTGGGTCTATTGGAGCGGCGTATGTTGTACTTTCCTTACCACAAGTAGGCGGGTTGCATGGCCTGTTCAGTCACCCAAATGTAGTGGGCAAAATATCGCTAGTCCCAGATTTTAACGATACAAAAACGCTTATTCCGTTACTCATTATGCCTTTGGCGGTGCAATGGTGGTCGGTTTGGTATCCAGGAGCGGAGCCAGGTGGCGGCGGTTATGTGGCACAGCGGATGTTGGCAGCAAAGGATGAAAAAAATGCTGTTGGTGCTACCTTATTGTTTAATGTAGCGCACTATGCTTTGCGTCCGTGGCCGTGGATTATTGTGGCCTTAGGTTCATTGATCATTTTCCCTGAATTAAAAGATATACAGGCCGCCTTCCCTAATGTGGAGCAAAACAAAATCGGAAATGACTTGGGTTATCCTGCCATGATGACCCTCATGCCTGCTGGTTTAGTGGGTCTTATTGTTGCATCGTTAGCAGCCGCTTATATGAGTACAATTTCTACGCATTTGAATTGGGGTTCTAGTTATGTGGTGAATGATTTTTACCTGCGTTTTGTAAAACCCAATGCCTCCGACAAAGAATCGGTGGCAGTAGGTCGTATATCTACTGTTGTACTGATGGTTTTGGCCTCTTTTGTAGCCTTAGCCTTGGAAAGTGCCAAAAGCTCTTTTGATATTTTATTACAAATTGGCGCAGGAACAGGCCTCTTGTTTATCTTGCGTTGGTTTTGGTGGCGCATCAATGCCTGGTCTGAATTAGCAGCGATGGTGGTATCTTTTTTTGTGGCTGTGTTCTTTTATACCGGCAAAAAACAAGGTTGGTTTATACTCGAAGGTTGGCAGGAATTATTGTATGGTGTATGTATTACTACGGTAAGTTGGATATCGGTTACCTTATTGACCAAACCAACCGACCATGCGACTTTGATCTCTTTTTTCAAGCGAATTCGCCCGTATGCAGGTGGGTGGAAACCCGTAGTGGAGCGGGGAATGCGCGAAGGTACGCTAGACCAAGACGATATGACCGAGAGCAAATTATCCCTTCAAATATTGGCGATGTTCCTAGGCTGTATCACTGTATATGGGGCTTTATTTGGATTTGGTTATCTCCTGTATGGGAATATGATGGCTGCACTCATTTCGTTTGTAATTATGGGCTTGAGTGGATGGATGATATTCAAAAATTGGGATAGATTGGGATAGCATTATTTGAGTTTTACGAGAGGCTGTATCCTGAGTACCTTAGAATACAGCCTCTTTGTCATTTTTATAATATGGAATATTTAATAACTACCCCACGCCTCCGGCTACGCAAACACGTGCTTTCGGATGCGCCTTATATGCTAGATCTCAACAGCGACCCTGAAGTAGTGCGCTATACTGGCGATACAGCATTGGAGGATATTGCCGCAGCGGAAGCGGTGGTGCGTTATGTCCAATCGCAGTACGAGCAACATGGCATGGGGCGCTGGGTCGTAGAACTGATTGAAACGGGCGAGATACTCGGCTGGTGCGGCTTGAAAATGCACCCAGACGAAGGCGTAGTGGATTTAGGCTATCGGTTCCACCAGCGTCATTGGCGCAAAGGATACGCATTTGAAGCAGCAGAAGCCTGTTTTAAATACGGTGTGGAAGTACTGCACCTTACCAAGATGATCGGCAGTTCATCGGGCGAAAATATCGGTTCTGTGAGGATTTTAGAAAAATTGGGTTTTAAATACGCAAACGATGAAATAGAAGATGGGGTTGTGTTTCGTGTCTTTGAGTGGCATGCTCCTTAATACTAGAACCAATGCTATACACCCTTCTTTTACTCTTTTTCCTTTTCGTTACCTTCCTCCAAATCCTAATTTGGTTGCTCTTCCCGGCGCGGTGGCTTTGGGGCAAAGTAGAACACGCAGAACAAAGACACACGCCATTACTTCCCGTTACTGTATTGATTTGTGCCAGAAACGAGGCCGCTAATTTATCCAAAAACCTACCCATTATTTTAGCGCAGCATTATTCGGGATCAATGGAAGTACTGGTCATAGATGATGATTCCACCGATGCAACGCCTGCCGTATTAGCCGAATTGCAGCAAAAATACCCATTATTAAATACCCTACGCATCCACCCTAAAACACATGCTGGGAAAAAAATGGCCTTAGAACAAGGCATTCGGGCCGCTAAATATCCTTGGTTGGTCTTTACAGATGCCGATTGCGCGCCCACCAGCCAGTCGTGGTTGCAGCATTTATTAGCCTTGGTCAATGTAGATCAACCCAGTATCGTGTTGGGTTATGCGCCAATGGAAAAATCGGGTAATTGGCTAAATGGTTGGGCGCGTTTTGAGACAATTTATACCGCGATGCAATATTTTTCTACCGCTTATATGGGTTGGCCATTTATGGGTGTTGGAAGAAATATGGCCATGCACCGTTCTTTATTTGATGCTGCGGGCGGTTTTTCCAGCCACTTGCATATCACGGGCGGCGATGATGATCTTTTGGTGAACAGTGTAGCAAAAGGCAATAATACACATATTTGTACTATACCAGCATCATTTGTGTATTCACCAGCAAAAACAACCATCAAAGGCTGGGTGGCACAGAAAAGACGGCATATCACAGCCGGCACAGGGTACAAAACCTGGCACAATATGGTACTTGGGGGAGTGGCCTTTACACATGCCGTACATTACGGATTAGCAGTTATTCTTTGTATTGTAACACCGGAGTGGTTCAAATGGGTGCTTTTGGCCTATCTTGTACGCCAAGCCGTTGTAGTTCCTGTATATGCACGTGCATTTGTACGCTTACGTGCGCAGTCACTTCGGCCTTTTATTCCATTTTACGATGGTGTAATGGCCATTTGGTTGGGTGCAGTAGCGCCTGTATTGTTGCTATTGGGTCGAAAAAAACAATGGTAATGGCATTGATTTCAATAAATATGAAACCTATGTTTACAAAGAGTACCCATTTTCTCTAGAAAAAAAGTCTTACCCACGTTCAAATGTCAAAAAGTTAAAATTCCGTCATTAATGTTTACTTCCTACTTTTTTTCGCCAAAAAAAGTAGGCAAAAAAGGCTTCGGCTGACGAAAAATGCTACGTCTTTGCTTTCGAGTTACGGCGGCGCCAAAAAAAACTCGCCGCACAGTTGAGCGGGGACTGCGTCCCTCCAATTCTGTTTGGCTCAAACACTTTTTGGCTTCATCCGCCTCCACTCGAGCAAAAACGGCATACTTCGGCAGGCTCAGCATAAATTTTTCTAAGGCCGGTCTTGCCACACTTGGGGATCTGTACTTCAATCCAAATTTCAAAATGTTTCACCAAAAATAAATGTGTACCATTTCTAAACCTATGTCACTACAGCGTTTCGCAAAAACATTCCAGCCGCAACATTCCTAAGAATTTGGGTGCTTATTGTCTTATTTTAAGCCTACCATAATCATGGTATTTTCAAACATGCAAATACCGTTACTTTGAAATAGATACCGTTTTCTCTTAAAAAAGACCGATTGTTTAAAAAAAATAAAAAAATGCAATAATTACATAATTTTCACCTATTTATTATTTTAAATAAAAAATTTACCAATGAAATGGGGTTTTTGTTGAGAAATTGTTAAAAATTTGCCCTAATTATTAACGATTTTTTTTAGAAAATCTTCGTTTTTTTACCGTATCGGCAAAAAAAATTACCAAGTATGAAAAAATGCCCTTTACTTTGCATCATCAAACAGCAATTGGTGATTGAAAGTGATCATCACCCAACCAAATAAAATGAAAAAGAAATAAAGGGAAATTAAGAAATTATTGCTTAGTTTTCTAAAGAACAACCGAAGGCGGGGGCCCTCCAACCCTTTCATACGAGAAAGGGTGGAGGGCTGTTTTTTTATCGGATTAAAAGATTAAAGAGAAATAAAGGTCGCCACGGGAATGGAGCGGCCTTGAAAGAGAAGAAAGCGGTTAGGCTCTTTATATACTTTTATAGATTTTTTCTCGGTTCTGACACAAAGGTAATTCGGAAAACTGGTTTTTTTCTACTATTTTATTTTTTTTCCCTGTTAACTTACAGGAATAACACAATTCACCTTAATTTTGAGGATGAAATTTTGTTTGATCTCATTAGTTTTATTACTCGTTGTATTGTGCGCATTTGAATGCAGTACACCCGCAAGTACGCCAAGTACGCCTGCTCCTATACCTATTGCAGTGGAAAGTAAGCCACATGTAGGCCCCAAGTTGAATGGCCTAACCATGGTGGCACCTCCTAAACCATTTCCTTCCAACCCCATGATGCACGTTCAGGATGTTCATGCAAGTTGGATATCTGTCATTCCGTATGCTTTTACAATGATCGGCAACCCAAGTGTACGCTATGCTGAACATGGTGGCCAATGGTGGGGTGAGTCACCAACAGGTACTGCTACTACGATCAAAATTGCACATGACGCAGGCATTAAAGTCATGCTAAAACCCCAAGTGTATGTGCCAAATGGCTGGACAGGTAGCCTCGATTTTGCAACTAACGAGGAATGGGAAAAATGGGAGGCGGGCTACGAACGCTATATTATGCAATTCGCCCACATAGCAGATACTACCCACGCCGAACTCTTCTGTATCGGTACTGAATTTAATAATGCTATCCACAAAAGAACGGCCTTTTGGACAACCTTAATTGACAAAATCAAAACGGTGTATCATGGCAAATTGATCTATTCCTCCAATTGGGACGACTGGGATCGAGTGCCGTTTTGGAATCAATTGGACTATATTGGTTTGGGTGGTTATTTTCCATTAGTTGAAGCAGAAACCCCTTCTGTCGAAGCATTAAAAACTGCTTGGCAACCCATTAAAGAGCGCCTTAAAGCCTTTAGCGAAGCACAAAAACGCCCTATTGTCTTTTCTGAATTTGGTTATCTTAGCGTTGATAATTGTGGGTGGCGGAATTGGGAACTGGAAAAGGGCATCACCGAACGCAAGATCAATGAACAAGCCCAAGCCAATTGTTTTGAAGCACTATTTTCTACTTTTCACGAGGAGCCTTGGTGGGCTGGTGGATTCCTTTGGAAATGGTTTCCCAATGGACAAGGACACGAAGGTTACCCAGAGCGCGATTATACACCACAGGGGAAAATAGGAGAGCAAATGATAAAACTTTGGTATGCCAAATAAAACGCTGAAACAAAGATCGAACTGTTGGAGCATTGTGAAATAATACATTGATCGTTCGCGTTATTTAAATACGATCCCAAAAGGTATCTAATTCAATTTGTTCCGTCATAACGATCAAAACAAATCTGCGAAACCATAAGCATATTCACTCTACAACTCTTTTTCATGCGCATAAAATTCATTTTTTCACTCTTTCTAGTACTTGTCACTGGACTGTTGTCGGCACAAGGCACCACAAAGCCGGATACCAGTTCCACACAAGGCGGCTGGGTACGTCGTGAAATCATCAATGGTGATACTTTTTATCTCTCTACGCTCCGTACTGTAAAAGTAGCCGCTCCACGTCAATATAAAGACCGCGCCGAACGCGACCGTCTAGCGCGTTACCGCCGCTATGCAGCCAATGTGTATCCTTATGCTGTACAAGCTATCGAACTCTACGATGACCTGCAAGCCAGTAAAGAAGAAAAATCCAAAAGACAGCACCGCCGCTATGTACGACAACAGAAAAAAGTATTCAAAGAGGATTTTGAAGATAAACTCAAAAGCCTATACCGTACAGAAGGGCAAATCCTGATTAAAATGATCGAACGCCAAACTGGCCAACCTTGCTACGATATCGTTAAGGAGGCACGCGGCGGCGTAACCGCTATGTACTGGCAAAACCTAAGCAAACTTTGGGGATTCAACCTCAAAGACGGCTATAAAGTAGGTGAAGACCCTATTCTGGATGAAGTACTGCTCGATTACGACTTCGGTGATGCCATTTGGCGGTATTAAAAACACCAACCTACGTCTTCTGGTGCTTCTTTTTGGCTGCTGGGAACAAAATATTGTTCAAAATAAGCCGATAACCCGCCGAATTAGGGTGCAATGACAGATCTGTTGGCGGATCTCCTACCTTGTGTTGATAGTCCTCTGGATCGTGACCACCATAGAACGTAAAGAACCCTTTTCCGTAAGTGCTATGAATATATCTGGCCTCACCTGCGGGCTTGTTTTCTCCCATGATGAGTACGGAGGGCTTTATATATTTTTTGATAAATGCCGTATTTTGTCCCATAAAACCTTTTACGGTCTTGGTATGGTCTTGGGTCAACATCGTTGGAATGGGATCCCATTTTGCGGAAAAATCAAATAATGAAAAATAATCCTGCTCAGGAACAACACGCCTCGAATCGGTGGCATCTATGGACGAGTGCTCGTATCGCATTGGGTTGCGCTCAATCTGAAAATCGGTGAAGGCAAAGGTTTTTGTAAAATCTAATTTACTCTGTGCATTAGGATCGGCACCATCGCCATCAAACATCTCAGCGCAAATATCCACCCCATCTGCCGCCAATGCTATATCATACGTGTCCGTAGCCGAGCACATGGCAAACATAAAGCCGCCACCCGCTACGTATTCGGATATTTTTTTGGCAACGGCCAGTTTCAATTGACTTACCTTATCAAAACCATTGATCCTTGCCAGGTTTTCCATCAATTGCACATGTTTTTTGTACCAAGGCTGACCGGAATAACTGGCATAAAATTTTCCATATTGCCCCGTAAAATCTTCGTGGTGCAGGTGCAACCAATCGTACTCACTGAGTTTTCCCTGCAATACTTCTGTATCGTACACCACATCATAAGGGATTTCGGCATAAGTAAGTACTAGCGTTACTGCATCGTCCCAAGGTTGGATTTCTTCGCCCCGCTCGTTCTCCGTAGGGGTATAAACCGCAATTTTGGGTGCTTTTTCCAGTTTAATTACGTCTTGGTTGACCTCAGGATTGGCAATTTCGTTTCGGAGGTTATTGAATTCGGCATCTGTCATCGTTTTGAAGGAGACACCGCGCTTACTACATTCGCTTTGTAATGTAGGTGTATGAATAAAAGCAAAAGCACCACCTTCGTAATTCAGCAACCAATAAGCCTCAACACCCTGCGAAAGCACCCAATAAGTGATACCATAAGCCTTTAAATGGTCGCGTTGACCACTTTCATTCATGGGAAGGATAAGGTACATCGACTGCAATTGCTGACCGAGTACCATCGAAAAAACGAGAAATAGGAATAATTTACGCATTTTTATTTTTGGATGAAGATTTGATAAAAATATGAATTGTTAAATACGCTACCAATACTTACTTTTATTGTTCCTTAAAAAGTAACAACAGGTATTTGCGCCGCATACCACGAATAGATACCCTCTTTTAAGATATAGACAAAATTGTGGTTGGGCGCTAACAACGTCCCTACCTTATTACTAATATAGCCATTATTATCATACAGTGCAATCGGCTGACTAGGGGCTAATTCAGTAAAATACGTTAAAAACGCAATGCTGTCTGAATAAGGTCGGTTAATCGCCTTATAAATATGTCCCCTTTTAAAGTCTTCAGCAGTGCGCAGATCAAAAATGGCTGTATTGGGTTTCTTTTTAAGTATCTCCTGAAAACCAAGTGCATCCAATTGCATAAAATTAGAGTCAACCGCAACGGCCAAACCCGGTATGGTCTCCGTCGCGGCAGCATTCGTGGAATCTGCATTGTTAGCCGTAGCTGGCGTTTCATTTTTGCAGTTCAAGAGCAGGGTAGAAGCCAAGAAAAAAAGAATAACTACTCGCATTTTTATGTTTAATTCTATTTGTAAGCTATTTGTGGTATTTATTCCACAATGCAATAATAAAGTAATGGATGAAAAATAAGCTGCAAAGTTAACAAATCGCGTGGACGTTCGGCACTACTTTTACACCATAACGAATAAAATGACCAAAATAAGGTATTGTTGTCTATCTTTGCGGCCTTTTTTTGATGATATTGACGCTCTTAACATGAAATTTGCAACCAAAGTTATTCACGCAGGTATCGAACCTGATCCAAGTACAGGGGCTGTAATGACCCCCATTTTTCAAACTTCTACCTATGTGCAAGCCGCTCCCGGCGACCATAAGGGCTACGAGTACGCGCGCACGCAAAACCCAACGCGCTCGGTATTGGAAAAAAACCTCGCCGCGCTTGAAAATGGTACCGATGCCATTTGTTTTGGCTCCGGTCTTGCTGCTCAAGATGCGGTCATCAAACTCCTCAAATCGGGCGACGAGATCATTTCTGTCAACGATCTTTACGGCGGTTCTTACCGTCAAATGGTACGTGTATATGGTCAATGGGGGCTAAAAAGCCGCTATATTGATATGTACAACGCAGAAAACCTCGAAACTGCCATCGGGCCAGATACCAAATTGATCTGGATTGAAACGCCCACCAATCCTATGCTCAATATTGTGGATATCGCTGCGGTATGTGCTATTGCCCACAAACACGGTATCCTCACCTGTGTCGATAATACTTTTGCATCGCCTTATCTCCAAAATCCGCTTGACTTGGGTGCTGATATTGTGCTGCACTCTGCCACAAAATATATTGGCGGCCACTCCGATGTGGTACATGGTTGTCTTATTGTGAAAGACACGGATTTGGGCGCAAAGTTGCGTTTTCTCCAAAATGCTTCTGGTGCAGTACCGGGGCCGCAGGACTGTTTTTTGGTGTTGCGCGGTATCAAAACCTTGCACCTGCGCGTACAGCGCGCCTGCGAGAACGCGGAAAAAATTGCGCATTTTTTGCTCAATCACCCAAAAGTATCAAAAGTATATTGGCCAGGATTTGAAAGTCATCCGAATCATGCGGTAGCCAAAAAGCAAATGAGGATGTTTGGCGCGATGGTTTCTTTCGATCTTAAAGACAATACCATTGAGAATGCACACCGCGTATTGAGTGGTACGCATTTGTTTGCATTGGCCGAATCATTGGGCGGTGTAGAATCGTTGATTGGTCACCCTGCCAGCATGACACACGCCAGTATTCCGCGCGAAGACCGCTTAAAAGTGGGGTTAACGGATTCGTTGATCCGTTTGAGCGTGGGTGTGGAAGATGTGGATGATTTGATTGAAGATTTGAATCAGGTGTTATAGTAAATTACTTGGAGGGTACACACGTTCCACAGCATTTAGTCTTGCTCACTTGCAAATTTCAATAAGTTGAAATCTAGTGTAATAATGCTTACTTCTTACTTTTTTTAGCGAAAAAAAGTAAGCAAAAAACGCTTCGGCTGACGAAAAATGCGGTGCTTTTGCTTCCTCGCTCCGGCGGCGCCAAAAAAAACTCGCCGCACATTCGAGCGGGGACTGTGTCCCGTACATTTCGTTTGGCTCAAACACTTTTTGGCTTCATCCGCCTCCACTCAAGCAAAACCTGCATTTTTCTAAGGCCGGTCTTGCCACACTTAGGGTACAGTACTTTGGCATAAATTTTACAGTAAATCGTTAAAAAAATATGTCCTCGTGCTAAGCAGATCTTTTACTCGCCAAGTAAATCCGGTCGTCGTGCCCTAGTACGTGCCAAACTCTGCTCGTAGCGCCATTCATCTATTTTGGCCTCGTGGCCGGAAAGCAGTATTTCCGGTACGCTCATGCCCTCCCAAACGGCGGGTCGTGTATAAATGGGCGGTGCCAATAAATTATCCTGAAAACTATCCGTTAGCGCGGAAGTTTCGTCGTTGAGTACACCGGGAATAAGCCGTCCAATGGCATCAACAATAACAGCGGCTGCTAGTTCTCCGCCAGAAAGCACATAATCGCCGATACTGATTTCCAAGGTGATGTATTTCTGGCGGATTCTTTCGTCCACACCCTTGTAATGTCCACAAAGAATGATCACATTATTGAGCATCGACATGTGGTTGCAGGTCGTTTGGTCGAGTCGTTTGCCATCGGGAGAGGTATAAATGACCTCATCGTAACTGCGCTCGGAAAGTAATTTTTCTATACAAGCCGCTATCGGTTCCACCTTCATGACCATACCTGCCCCGCCGCCAAAAGGGTAGTCATCTACTTGTTTTTGCTAGATCGGAAGAGCGTCGG
>JAAFHO010000144.1 GCA_013297575.1 Chitinophagales bacterium | reverse complement strand
CGCACCGACATTTTATACATGGAGCGGCCATGTGTGCCAATAATGAGGTCTTTTTCTCGTGCCTGCACCACCAAATCATGGACTGGTACAGCAGGAAAATCGGGGGAAACAGATTGGAAATTTTGACCGCGATCATTAGAAATATAAGCACCATTATCGGTACCAACGTACAAAATATCAGGATTGGAGGGGTCTTCTCTCACCACATTGATCGGTTCTGCGGGCAAATTAGCACCTATGCGCACCCACGTTTTACCAAAATCATTAGATATATATAGGTATGCGTTAAAATCATCCAACCGATACCCATTGAGGGACACATATACCCTACCCTTCTCGTGCGCGGACGCTTGCACCCGCGAGACCCAAAGATTTTCGGGCAAACCCGTCGTAATACGCGTCCAAGTATCACCACCATCCCGTGTGATATGTACCAAACCGTCGTCAGAACCTGTATATAACAAGCCCAATTTGAAAGGACTTTCGTGGATAGTTGTTAAGGTGCCGTAAGGAACATTGCCAGGTTTTCCACCCTTGGTGAGATCGCCTGAAATAGCCTCCCATTTATCCCCACGATCAAAAGAGCGATAGAGACGATTGGCGCCAAGGTAAAGAATATCTTGGTGGTGCCGGCTAAGGTGGATGGGCGTTTGCCAATTGAATCGAAGCGGGCGTTCTCCTAATTCGTGCTTTGGCGTAATTTCTTTTTGTTGACCATTGCGTCGGTTAATGCGGAAGTAATTACCAAATTGGAAGCCAGTATAAACAACAATATTCTCGCGGGTATCTACTTCAACCTGCATGCCATCACCACCCAAAAGTTCTTTGTAAGGATAATCTCCAGATTGGTGCCATCCAGTACTGGACTTGTAACTAGCGGGCCCTACCCAAACACCGTTATCCTGCGCGCCACCATACACATTATAGTTGTCTGCCTCATCCACATTAATGGCGTAAAACTGGCCAACAGGAGGATTATTACACAAAATCCACGATTTTCCATTGTCCCATGAAATATTAAGGCCGCCATCATTGCCATTCATCAAAAGCCCCGGTTTGGAAGGGTGTACATACAGCGCATGGTGGTCGGCGTGTACATTATCGCCACTGATACTCGTCCAGTTTTTACCGCCATCATCCGATTTAATGATTAAATAACCCATTAGATATACTTGATCTGCATTATTGGGCGCGCAACGGATATTGGAGAAATAGTAACCATAAGTGAAGTTGATTTGCTCCATGGACATAGTATGCGTTTTGCGCCAAGAGCCACCGCCATCTTCGGAACGATAGACTTCTGCACCGATGTAGTTGGTCTCAAAAAGATTGTTATTGGCATCTTCCAAGTATTCAACCAAAGCAATCGGGGCAATCTTGTTTTTACTGACCAAATCTTTCACTTTCGCAGCAGAATAGGCCTCTGGAAAATCATTTGCCCGCAGATACGCTGTAATCTTATCCTCCTCCAATTTCGCAAAATCTGCGACTGAAATAGTGCGCAATACATCTTTGGTCAATTCGTCTTTTTCTTTACTTTTAGGTTTTTCAGGTGCTGGATTCTGATTATCCACGGAGGCATATAAAATGGTTTTTCCATCTTTAAGACCGGCCGTTAGGCCAATTCGGCCAATTTTTTCACCGGTTGGGAAGCCATTAACAATCAGGTTGAAGGTAAGACCGCCGTCGGTACTTTTCCAGATACCCGAGCCTGTACCTGCACCTGTAAAATTCCATGCGGAACGGGTCTTTTGCCAAGTGGCGGCATAAATAGTATTGGGTACATTGGGATCAATACACAAATCAATAGCACCTGTTGTTTCATTAATAAACAAGGTACGTTGCCAGGTTTGGCCACCATCGCCGCTGCGATATACCCCGCGTTCTACATTAGGTGAGTACAAATGCCCCAATACCGCCACCCAAATCACATTTGGATTAGTAGGATGCAATACGATACGCCCAATATGGTGGCTTTCGGGCAGGCCACGCCATTCCCAGGTTTTGCCCCCATCACCACTCCTGTAAATACCCGTACCTGCATAAGATGAACGACTACTATTGGCCTCACCAGTACCTACCCAAATCACATTTTTTGCCCAGTCCACTGCAACATCTCCAATCGTCATACTGGCTTCGTGGTCAAAAACTGGTGTAAAACTGGTGCCATAATTATTCGTGTACCACAATCCACCAGAGGCGTAAGCTACATACATTTCTGCTGGGTTTGCCGGATTTACATCCAAATCGGTGACACGACATGAAAACACAGTAGGCCCAATACTAGTGGGTGCTGTTACCGCAAGTGTAGCATTTTCAATCAGTGCTTTTCGTTGGTCAAAGCCCTTTAACCTTTGTTCAAAAGGGGTTGCTTTCTGAGCATTTAACACACTCCATAAAATAAAAAACAGCGCAAAAAAGGTAATTTTGCGGCTAAACAACTGATTCTTAAGCATATTTATAAAATTTATTCGGGTAAAGGTAGCGCGAATGGTTAATAATCAAATCAATATTTGTAGTATTGCGCCCGAATTCAAAACAAAACGAAAAATATGTTACAAAGACTTACTCAATTTTGGTGGCTCATGGTACTACGCGGTATCATTTCTATTGCATTTGGCATTGTCGCTTTTATGAACCCTAAAGTTGCCTTTGAGGTACTCGTCATGATGCTTGGTGCTTTTTTAGTCGCAGATGGTGTTATCGCCGTCCTTTTAGGTATGCGTATGCGTGCGCACGATCAAAGCTGGTGGGTCGTGTTCTCCGAAGGGCTGCTCGGTGTAGGCTTAGGACTTTTTGCACTCGTTAGCCCTGAAATTACAGCAACTGGTATTGTCCTTATTTTAGCACTTTGGTTTTTAATCTCCGGTGTTTTTGAAATCTCGACGGCCATTAAACTCCGAAAAGAAATTGACAATGAATGGTTGCTGGGTGGTGCGGGAGCACTATCCGTTATTCTTGGGTTAATCATGCTTATTAACCCATCCACAGGTGCATTTTCACTGGGTATGTGGATCGGTATTTATGCCCTTTTGTTTGGAGTAATGCTCGTAGGGTTAGGTCTTCGACTAAAAAGAGCTGGTAATAGTAGATAAGCACATTTAGGTTGCTATCGAATTATGATTACGAAGAGGAGCGCAGCCGAATCACTGTTGATGAGCGCAGTCGAATCAAGGTTGATGAGCGAAGCCGAATCAAGGCTGATGAGCGCAGTCGAATCAAGGTTGATGAGCGAAGCCGAATCAAGGCTGATGAGCGCAGTCGAATCAATTTTTTTCCCTCCGTTTCATTTCATCCCTAATTTTTGCAGCCATTTCATAGTCTTCAGCCTCCAAAACACTTTGTAGGCGCTCAGATAGATCTTGCGAAGACAGCCGCTCCAAAGGTTGGCTGTCCATGGCTGCATTTGCAGTTGGAATGATGCTTTGGCTGCCCCCTTCTTCTTCATTTTCATCTAAAATGACACCGGCGGCTTCTAGAATAAAATCGTAGGTATAGATAGGACATTCAAAACGTACCGCCATTGCGATAGCATCAGATGTGCGGGAATCTATTTCAAACATTTCCCCATTCTTTACACAAATCAAACGCGAGTAAAAAATACCATCCAATAGGTTATTAATGACGACTTCTCGAAGTTGAACGCCAAAAGTATCTAAGGTATTCTTAAACAAATCATGTGTCAATGGTCGATTGGGTACCATTTTTTCCATAGCAACAGCAATGGCCTGCGCTTCAAAACTACCGATAACAATTGGTAAACGACGCTGCCCTCTGCGCTCGCCTAATACAACTGCATAGTTATGCGATTGCGTCATACTATGCGACAAGGCGACAATTCCTAATTCAATTCGTTTCATATTCAAAAAAAAGGATAAAATATTGGGAGCAATTGGAATGCTCCCAATATTTGGCTACAACTATCGAGTAGCTTTAAATTTTTTATAGGCCGCTGTTAAGCGTGGTACAATCTCGAACAAATCGCCAACCACACCATAATCCGCTGCTTTGAAAAATGGTGCTTCTGGATCTTTATTGATCACTACAATTACTTTAGACGTATTTACACCCGCCAAATGCTGAATTGCGCCAGAAATACCGATCGCAATATACAAATTGGGGCGAATAGCAATACCAGTTTGACCAACATGCTCATGGTGTGGCCGCCAATGGCTATCCGCAACCGGGCGTGAGCAAGCCGTAGTGGCATTCATTTCAGTGGCTAATTCCTCCACAATACCCCAGTTTTCAGGGCCTTTCATACCGCGACCTGCTGATACAACGACCTCTGCTTCTGGCAATGGCACTGTTCCTTCTTGACGCTTTACAGATTTAATTTTGATGCGGCTTTTCGCAACAGTAACTACTACGGTTTCGACAGTAGCCGTACCTCCTATATTTTCTGGTTTAACGGCATTTCCCATCAAAGAAATAATTTTGATAGGGCTTGAAAGTGCAATTTCAGCAAATGCTTTTCCTGAAAAAACAGGTTTTTTCACCATTAATTGAGTGCCATTTATTACTGGAAGGCTATTAGCACCAGAAATTAGACCAGCATTTAATTTAACAGACAACCGACCTGCAATCGATTTCCCTGTAGAGGAGTGCGCCAAAATTACTACTGTTGCGCCTTGCTTTTGAGCAATCTCAGCAATAGCATCGGTATAAGTTTGGCTATCTAATTGATCCAATGACGCATCATTGGCGTGCAACACCTTAGCGGCACCATAAGCACCTAAAGCAGCAGCATCTTTTACTTGACTACCCAAAACAAGGGCTATACAATCCACGCCTAATTGATCGGCGGTCTTCTTTCCGTAAGTAACGGCCTCAAAAGAACTTTTTTTGAGTTGACCATTAGGACTTTCTGCAAAAACGAGTACCATATTTTCTTGTTTTTTTCTTGTTTAGATAATTTTGGCTTCTTCATGGAGTAGGCGCACCAATTCATCCATGTTTTCTGGATCAATCAATTTAACCCCAACTTTAGCGGGTGGAAGGGTAAAACCTACCGTTTTTGCATTTTCTTCAAACGCAATGGGAGCAACAACCGTCAACGGCTTAGTCCGCGCCATCATAATACCACGCATATTTGGGATACGCTGCTCGGCCATACCTTTAGAGGCGCTGAGTACAAATGGCGTTTCCAATTCCAGTTCTTCAATACCGCCTTCAATATCGCGTTCCAAAACCGCCGTATTACCGGCCAATTCTAATTTGGAAGCATAAGAAACATAAGGTAAATCCAAATATTCAGCGACCATAGCACCTACTTCAGAGCCATTATAATCAATTGTTTCTTTTCCAAGGAAAACAATATCAAAGCCCTCTTTTGCGGCGTAATCTGCTACTTGCTTAGCAACAAAAGCGGCACTTTTAGGATCTGCATCAATACGAACCGCTTCATCGGCGCCAATAGCCAATGCTTTGCGGATGGTCGTTTCGTTTGCCGCAGGGCCTACATTGATAGCAACCACTTTGTTTCCATCGCCCAATGCTTCACGGATTTCGCACGCACGCACGAGCGCGTACCACTCGTCATAAGGATTCATAATAAACTGCACACCAGCAGCATTAAATTCCGTACTATCACCATTAAACGATACTTTAGCGGTAGTATCTGGTGTTTGACTAATACAAACTAAAAATTTCATTAAGAATATCTAGTATTTAATTTTTTCTTGTTTTTGGCAAATTGAATTTGCGGCTGCAAAGATAACAAATACCTATGGAAAAAGTTATAAAAAAGTGCCAATTTTGCGCCATGAATAGACTAGAACTTTTACACCAACTACTGGCAGAACAACCCACTGATGCATTTACGCTCTTCGCTTTGGCCAAAGAGTATGAAAAAACGAGTGATTTAGCCAATGCATTACAATATTACTCGAAATTACGCGAAATTAACCCAAATTATGTAGGACTTTACTACCATTTAGGCAAATTGCAGGAATTATTGGATAAACCCGAAGCGGCTATTGCCACTTATAAAGAAGGCATGATTGTAGCAAAAGCAGCAAAAGATATGCACGCATATGGCGAACTCAATGGCGCAAGAATGATCATTGATGACGAGGATTAATCCTTTTTCCGCTGTAAAAAAGAACTATCTCCATAACTCAAAAAACGGTAATCATTGCCCATCGCAGTGTCGTAAATGGTGCGCCAATGTACGTCGCCTACAAATGCGGCAACCAATAATAAAAGTGTACTGCCTGGTTGATGAAAATTGGTAATTAAAGCGTTACATACCCGAAATTGATAAGTAGGCATGACATATAATTGTGTCTGTCCATGAATTTCCGTTTTATTATGTTGACCCATATACGACAAAATAGATTGCATAACATCCGATAATGATGGATATTCAGATATGGTATATGGAAATGTTTTTTCAATAATAAAGGGTGCATTGGGCTCGAGCATTAATTTAACACCGTACCAATACAACGATTCTAAGGTACGCATGGCAGTAGTACCTACACAAACAACTGGTTTGCCCAATAAAAGTGCTTCAATATTGCCCTTTTGTACCACCACCTGTTCAAAGTGCATATCATGCTCCATGGCATTTTCCACTTTTACTGGTTTAAATGTACCTGCCGAAACGTGCAATGTTACCTCTTGAGTAAGTACACCACGCGCTTTTATTTGTTCAATTACCTCATCGGTAAAATGCAAACCAGCAGTGGGAGCAGCCACCGCACCTTCTTTTTTACTGTAAACTGTTTGATAATTTTGTTTATCGCTTTCTTCCGCCGAACGCTGTAAATAGGGCGGAATGGGCACATTTCCCGCTGCTTCGAGTATATCCACCAAAGAATGGCCACCATCCCAAGTGAGCTTAACTTCCATTTTTGCATGATCCAGCAAAAAAGCCTTTAAGGTAATCTGTTGGCCTTTTACCTCAAGGGTGCGTTCTAAAACAATACCCGGTTTCCATGTTTTCAAGTTACCAATCGTACAATTCCAATCACAATAGACGGTCTGTTGCATGGCAAGATCCACTACATTAGGATCTATTGGATTGAGCAGAAATATCTCGATGAGTGCACCGGTTGCTTTACGAAAAAACAGGCGGGCGGGAATAACTTTTGTGTTATTGAAAAACAGTATCTCGTCACCCTTAAAAAGATGGGGTATATCACCAAATATGCGGTGTTGGATAACCTTATCTTCCCAAACCAGCAGTTTTGACTGGTCGCGCTGAGGCAAAGGGTACTTTGCAATGCGTTCATCTGGCAAATCGTACCAGAAATCTTTCATTTTTACATCCGGCAACTGCTGTTTCACTATACTGAACCTATTTATAGTATTTATCGCAACAATGTAACAGTTCCCGAAATTACTTTTTCATCACCTTTACATTTAAAACGCAAGCGGTATAAGAAAACACCCGGGTTAACAGGTTGACCTGCAAAAGTGCCATCCCAATAATCATGTACCGATTCGGCGTTAAAAACCCTACCCCCCCAACGATCAAAAACCTCAAATGAAATAAAATCGGTGATGGCAAAACTATTACTTATAAAAAACCGATCATTACGTCCCGCCGAAAAACCAGGTGTAAAAGCATTAGGAATAAATATTTGACTGCAATCTAGTGTATCAGGATCAATTACATTCACAAAAATAGTGTCATAGGCCGCACAGCCATTGGCGTGATTAAACCTGACAATATATTGTGTAGGTTCTTCTGGTGCAATAACTGGATTGGGAATATTATTATTTGAAAGTCCTTCCGCTGGTGACCAAATAACAGATGTAGCACAAGTAGTGGATAGTTCAGCGTCAAAAGAATTACCCAAATAGATCAATGTATCGCCATTGATCAATTCGTCGGGGTGGATTGCTAAAAATTTATTAATTTCATCAGCAGTATACGCACGGTTATAAAAACGCATCTCGTCTATTTGGCCAAAATATCCCCCATCCAATGGGCACTTGGGTTTGCTCAAAGTAAGAGCAGCAGGATTCGTCAAATCAACCCTAATAGATGAACTTTTTTGGTCGCGTAATTTACCATCTACATATAATTGATATTTAACACCATTACGCACAATGACCACATGGTACCAACAACGATCATCGTCCATTTTAGCCGATAATGTTACCCCAAGCGTATCATTTTGGCTGATACCGGTCGAAATCACATTACTAGAAAGGGAGGATTGGCCTTGTTTACGGTAACGCACCCAAAAAGCATTATTGAGGCTACAAGTATCCTGCTTGGACATCACCATTTGTGTCGCACCAGGTGTAGGATTATTGGTACCCGGTTTCATATAAAAACTGACCGTAAAATTAGTCGTTCCAAAAACTGTATTAATATTTCCAACAAAACTAGCATCTTCGTTAGCCACATCGAATTCCAATGCTTGATCAAGTACACCACATTGGCACTTAATCGTGCTGTCTACCGCCCCACTTGAATTTTGCCCACTAGCATCTTTACCAGTACAATCTGTAAATGGAAAATAAGCAGCCAGTTTTGTATTAATATCGACAGGTTGCCCAAAAACCGGGCATGAGGCCATACAATATAGCATAAATAGGAGGATAAAATAGCGCATAATATAGATCAGTTTTTAATATTAAAGGTAAAGATACAATGGATTTAAAAAACGGTGCTTAAAACGAGTTTATCCGAGATAAATTACCCAAAAGGGATAAGTTATTATTTACACGTACTAAATATCAAATTTCACCAATTTTGCAAATTGCTCAACGCGTTGTTGAATCTTTTCAGTATCCAATTCTACTAACCGGTCGATGCTAAATTTTTCCACGCAAAAAGAGGCCATCGCGGAGCCATAAATAATAGCGCGTTTCATGTTTTCAAAACTAATATCATCCGTTTTTGCAATCCAGCCGATCAAACCACCTGCAAAGGTATCACCTGCACCTGTTGGATCCGTTACTTGCTCTAGTGGAAGTGCAGGAGCAAAAAACACTTCGTCTTCGCTAAACAACAAAGCACCATGTTCTCCTTTCTTGATAATCAAGTATTTAGGGCCCATGTTAAGAATTTTTGCTGCTGCTTTTACTAAGGAATGCTCGCCCGATAATTGGCGCGCCTCTTCATCATTAATCGTTAGAACATCAATGCGCTTTAGCACTTTAAGTAAATCGTCCATCGCGATATTCATCCAAAAATTCATGGTATCAAGTACTACCAATTTCGGACGGGTAGTCAATTGATCCAATACGCGCATTTGTACCTGAGGCGTAAGGTTGCCGAGCATCAAGTAGGTTGCATTTTTGTAGGAATCTGGCAAAATCGGATCAAAATCGGCCAAAACATTGAGTTGTGTATCCAATGTATCGCGCCCGTTCATGTCAGCGTGGTAGCGACCTGCCCAGAAAAACGATTTTTCGCCTTGCTTAATTTGCACACCTTCGGTATCTGCACCTCGGCTACGCAATTCATTCAACATTGTTTCAGGAAAATCGTCTCCTACCACTGAAACGATTTGAACTGGTTTGATAAAATAAGAAGCAGCGAGTGCGATATAAGTACAAGCACCACCAACAACTCTTTCGGCACGGCCAAAGGGCGTTTCAATGTCATCGAACGCTACCGTTCCTACAGCAACTAGGCTCATATTTGTTCTGAATTTTAAAATTTTATCAAAAAAAAAGGCCACCAATCGGTGGCCTTTTGCGCTCCATCAAGGACTTGAACCTTGGACCTACGGATTAACAGTCCGTTGCTCTAACCAACTGAGCTAATGAAGCATTTGCTAAAAGCGACGCAAAGATACACCCACAAAAATTGATCCGCCAAATTTTTTAACAAAAAAATTAAAAAAAAATTATTCTACCAAGAATGCGGCGTTTTTCTATTCAAATCTAATTTTGTCTGTCCTTGGGTCGTAAGTAATTTTTATTGGCTGGTTGCTTAATGGTAAAAATAAACAGTCCATCTTTTTTGAAACCGTCTTATAAACAAAATTATAGTTCAATGCTACTTTACCTTTTTCAAATAGACATGTCGATTCATCACAGTCAGCCATGTCTTTACATATTTCAATTTCCCTAAAAGTTATTTCATAGATATTTGGAGACATTGCACTTCTGCATCCTATGCTCAAAGTGTCTTTAGAGATTGATTTTACAAGTAATCCAGTTTCGCCAAGTGTCCCCAAATATTTCTTTTCGTTGTCTTGTCCTTGGATGCTAAAGATTATTGAC
>JAAFHO010000143.1 GCA_013297575.1 Chitinophagales bacterium | reverse complement strand
CACGCAATTGATCCAAGTAGTCTTGGGTAACAGCACGTACTGATGGATCTATACTTTCATTGTCAATGGTATTGGCCAAGCAGGCAATTTTGATTTTTTTACCTTTATAACTGTCAAATGGAGTCACTGTAACAGATCGGTCTGTTGCAGTACTATCATATTCATCACTGCCTGCACATATTTCAAGTACCTGTGCTATATCTTCTGGGCAATGCGTCAAGCAACCAATTTGATCAAAAGAAGAGCCGTAAGCAATCAAACCATGTCGGGAAATACGACCATAAGATGGTTTAAAACCCCAAACGCCGCAAAAACCCGCCGGCTGCCGGATAGAACCACCCGTATCACTACCTAAAGCCACTAAACAAGTATCCGTTTGTACCGATACCGCTGCACCGCCAGAAGACCCTCCTGACACCCGTTCGGGATCGAGGGGATGCAAAACCGGGCCATAAACGGAATTTTCATTGGAAGAACCCATTCCAAATTGGTCACAATTCGTCCGACCAATCAAAATAGCACCTTCGGCTAACAGACGTTCTACTGCAGTTGCGGAGTACAGCGATACAAATCCTTCCAATATTTTGGAACCAGCCGTAACCGTATGACCTGTGTAGCAAATATTATCTTTGATACTGATAACCACTCCAAATAATCGACCCAATTGTAGCGGGCTTTCTTGTAAGCTACGATCGGTGGCATCGGCTTGCTCAAGGGCTTCATTGGCCCACACTTCAATATAAGCATTCAGATTTTCCGTCTCTCGAATGCGTTGGAGGTAATGCTCCACTAACCCTCGGCAGGTAATAACACCCGACCGGAGCGCGGCCTGAACCTCAGAAATTGCGCTATATTTTGGCATAGGGCAAAGGTAGGAATTAATGTTTTATGATAGGTGCTTTTTACTGGGATACTCAAAAAACCCAACAGGATAAGCAATTTCAATTTATTCACTTATATTTGCATGTCGAAAAATTATAAAACCCATTTCACCATGAGTCTTGCTCTTTATCGCCGCGAAGGCAGCGCACAACTTTCGGAGTTTTACGGTAACCCGAAACTAAACAATCCTGAACATTATATTCCATCTCAATCCCTTGCTGATGCTGTAAATGTAGCCATGATGCTGGGTCAACCATTATTATTAACGGGTGAACCGGGAACTGGGAAAACACAATTGGCATATCATTTAGCTCATTTCTTCAATGTTGGGAAACCATTGATATTCAATGTGCAAACCACCTCTAATGCGGCCGATTTATTCTACAAATACGATGCACTGGGGCATTTTCAGTATAATCAAAACAATAGTAAGGCACTTAATCCTGATGAAATCGAGCAGCAATTTATCACTTATAATGCTTTGGGTGAAGCGATTCGCTCTAAAAAAAGGTTGGTAGTACTGATCGATGAAATTGACAAAGCACCTAGGGATTTACCCAACGATATTTTGTTTGCCATAGAACATTTGTCGTTTCGCGTTCCAGAGGTGAACAAATATTTTGAGGCTGATTCTAAACAAAGGCCGGTTATTATTATGACCAGTAATTCCGAAAAAAACCTTCCCGATGCTTTTATGCGTAGGGTGGTCTACTTCCATATTGACTTTCCGTCGGCAGAAGAATTACTCCAGATTTTAAGTCAAAAAACAAATGAACTAGGCCCAACGGATCTTAGACGGATTATAGACCATTTTAACAGCATTCGCGCTTTAAAATTGAAAAAATCGCCATCTACCGCAGAACTGATTTACTGGACCTTACTGCTGCAAAAAATAAAATTTCCAATTAATAAACTAGGAGATACCTTGAATACCAATGAACGGACGCAACTATTATCAAGTTATTCGGTATTAGCAAAAAATAAAGAGGACTTTGATCTTTTAAAGGTACTCTAGTCCAAAGCCATGCCGCTCCACACGAAAAAAACTGCCGCTGAAAGGCAACATTTACTCGGTTTGCTTCTCACCACATGGGAAGCAGAAGGTTATGTATTGGGTACTGATAAGTATTTAGCCATCCAAGAAGTGATGGACATGCTACCAGACGAAATGGAACTGGAGGAAATGAAGACCTACCTAGGACCGCTGCTCGTCAATGATCCACAAAAGCAAAAAGATTTTTATCAAATTTTTGACCAAGTACTGGTGCTTTGCCATGAGCAATTGTCTGCACATGCCGCTTTGGTGATCAAAGAAAAAAATGATGCACATTGGAATGGTTTAAAAAAAGACTTCACATCATGGATAGATAAAATAAAGACATTTTGGTTAAAAATGAATCGCTTGACGCGTTTTATTTTACTATCGCTGGCTTTTTTACTATTTGTTGGAATTCCTGTATTTAATTACATCGTGGCGAAAAAGTATACCACAAAAGCCACATTTAAAGATCAACAAGTTTTTCTGCTCTATTCAGATGTACGTATAAAAAAACCACAGCTGTATTGTTTCCAATCTGGAGTACCCGAATTAAGGAATATTGTAGCGGTAGAATTAGTTTCGCCCAAACCTACTCATATCAATCTGCTGATGAGTTTTGATTCCTCAGAAATATGCTTTGATTTTGTGGGATTAAGACCTGGGCGAGATGACTTGCAGTATAATATTTGCTTCTCCAGTGGAGCATGCCTCACCATTAATGTAGTTTTTAGAGTGGATGGTTATGCCGTAGTTCCCCCGCCGTATGTAGGTGCGGGGAGTATTCGTTTATCTCCTTCAAAAGTGCCTGAGGAAACGGTACAAAAAGAGCGCAAAATCCCCATTCAAAAACTGGATAAAGCGAATACGCTATTAGATACTTCCCAGTTTACAAACCAGCCCGGCCAATACGTCTCAGAAGTTTCGGCAGCATGGAGTGTTGGGACAGGACATGCGTACCTAACATTGCCCAAGGGTATTATTATTGCGCTAACAGCAGGTTTGCTTTATTTAATTGGATTATATTTACACCGAAAAAGGCAAAAATTTGCTATTCAGCAGCAGTTGGATGATGATAAGCCCTATGCTTGGACGATAAGAATTCCTTTTCTAAACAAGGTAAAAATGGGCGATTCTTTTTACCTCGCTTTGGCCGAAATGCGCCGTCGTATCTTCGGTGCTGCACAACAATTGGACATGCCCAATACAATCAAATCCACGATTAAGCGGGGTGGAATGATCGATTTTAGGTACAAATTCCATTTAAACCATAAATATTACCTGTTTCTAGTTGATATTCATACACCACAAGACCAACGCACCAAAGTCTTTGACTTGATCTTAGATGAATTAAGAGCACAAGAAGCCCCCATAGAGGTTTTTTATTATGCAGGAGATATAAGCCGTTGTTGGAATGAAAAATACAAACAGGGACTTTCGCTTCAACATATTCAGCACAAATACCGCGACTATTATTTAATTGTGTGGGGTAAAGCAGATGCCTTTGTCGATAATGATACACAAGAATGGGCCGATTGGACCAATCTATTTGACGCCTGGCACAGTCGGGTACTTTTGTACCCTGTTCCTCCGTCAGATTGGGGAGAACTTGAAGCAATAGTTGCTCAAAAATTTCGGATTATACCCGGTACACCGAAGGGTTTGGCAAATTTAGTGGAAACATTAGAGGCTGTTGATCCCAAACCTTATTTATTATGGCAAAATGAGCCGGACATAGATATTTCCCCCATTGTGCTTCCTGCAATTAAAGTTGGCCGACAATGGTTACAACAACTCGAGGCCCATTTGGTGGTGCAAAAAAATGGAGAACGGGACGATCGTTTGTTGAGATGGGTGGCCGCCTGTGCAATACCGCCTGTATTGATCTGGGACTGGATGTTGTATGCTGGTGATTTATTGGCACATCCGGGTGAGCCTTTCCTAAACTTAGATCATTTGTATAAAATTACACGTATTTCTTGGTTTTCGGAGGGCCAAATACCCGAACCCTACCGTGAGGCGCTGCTGGAATGGCTGGAAGAAACCCACCCCAATTGGGAGATCAAATGGCGGCACGAATGGGGTAAGGTGATGAACCTAGAAAACAACCTACCACCAATAGGTACAATGGCCTGGCAAGGACATCGAATACAGGTAATCTTGAACGAATTACTCCAAAATACAGATTGGGTAACGCGCAGAAAACTGGAAGAGGAACTGGATCGATTATTACTAAACAAGCCATTAGAAGATGCCATCTTGATTAAATACATTGAATCCCGTACGTCAAAGCTGGACAAATTATTGTCGGAGCGTTTCCGAAAATTTGTACAGGAAAAACGTGGTTTTAATTGGTATTGGCGCGACTGGACTTGGCAGGTAGCTGGTACTTTACTTGTTTTTTTAGCCACTTTATTCATCCATTATACCGAACCAGTAAGGGTATTTAACTTTGAAAATACGGTAAGTAAAGTGGCTTTTTCGAGCGACAATACGACATTTGTAGCAACTGGTAGCGACGGATCTGTAGCGCTCTGCAAAACCGATGGATCGTGGTTAAGTGGTAAAAAAGATCATCGGGAAAGGATAGTGGAAAGTAGTTTTTCTGAAAATGGCAATACGTTATTCACTGGTGGAGCCGATGGTATTTTGAAGTTTTGGGACATCAGCGGTGCGCCACTTTATGCGTACAAAACAGATCAAAACCTCATTACTGCTATGAAATTCACCGCCGATCATAGCCAAATTTTTATTGGATATTATAACGGTGAGGCAAAACTTTGGGACGTAGCAACAAAGCGTATTTTGGCTACCTTCATTGGGCACAAAGATGCTATTTTGGATGTAGATATTGCACCATCTGGTAAAGAGTTTCTTACTTGTTGCCGCGATGGGTCTGTAAATCTTTGGACACAGGATGGGGTATTGCTACGAACGCTCGTCGGTCATAAAGACCAAGTAATTACGGGCTGCTTTTCGCCGAATGGCCAGAATATTGCCACGGGAAGCAGGGATGAAACGGCTATTCTTTGGACTGTGGAAGGCAATATGTTGAAAGTACTAAAAGGCCATCAAGATAATATCACAGATATTCGTTTTACGAACGATTCGGAGCGCATTATTACGGCAAGCGAAGATAAAACAGTTAAAATTTGGGATTTGAGCGGACGCTTATTGCGCACTTTGGAAGGACATACGGATAAAGTAAATACCATGGACATATCACCAGATGGCACCATGCTGCTAACGGGTAGTAGCGATTACAGTGTTCGGTTATGGAAATTGAAGTAATACGGTAATTATAGGGTATTACCCAACCACACATTGGTTCAATGCGTATTGATGGTATTCTTCACCACAATATCTTTTCAAAAGTATGACACGTATCCTTATAATTTGCCTTTTTGCACCCATATTTAATACCATTATTGCCCAAATTCCCGTTAGCCTAGATCAATTAGATGGCCATTGGATATCCAGTGAATCGTCATCTGCTGTGGAGTCCAATTGGAAATTTGACAATGATTTTCTCGCATCCAACCAAATTTATCAAGTAGTACAAGGCGATACCGTAATGCTGGTACGCTCTACCATTCAGAGTACTAGTGATGGTGCTACCTTGATGAATGTACAGGAACATGGGCAATTATGTATGCAATTCAAACTATCTCTTGCTACGGCTTTTGAATCTACTTGGACTAATATTGATCCCAATGCCATACCAACCTGTATCAAAATCTATTTTTATAAAAAGAATTGCTACCGAATTACTGGACTTACACAAGAATATGCATTCAAACATGCCAAAGAAGGCCGCTTGAAAGTAAATACGTATCTGGGTGGGGGAATTAATACTGTTTCCTCTGCGAAAGGTACACATAGCATTCTCGGGACTGATCCGTTATTATCACACATTGGATGGGAATATAATATCGGCGTACAATTGAGGAATAGCAACAGCCCTTTGGGTTTTCGTATAGAATTTGGTAGGGGACTTTCGCAGTATGACAGGTTAAGTTTTCTGAACGGATCAACTAATTTAGTTACCTACCACCAGGATTATATGCACGTAGGTATTTTTCCGGAGGGCTCGTTTGGCAAACGACAACAGTGGACGGTATCCGTAGGTTTATTGTCAACAAAAGGATACAAAATGAAACGTGCAGTAATTGTATCTAAAGAGACTCCCCTTAATTGGGAGTCTATGGAACAAACAAAGCTATTGATGCGTCCCTCTTTTGGACTTTCTTACGCTTTTAATTCAAAAAATACGCTCTTTAAGCCGCAACTCTATGTCCGATTCGATGAACTTCGTAAAGCATCGTTAGGGGTTCGGATGGGGTTTTAGCAATTGTATTTTTGTCCCAAAAAAATTCCCGCTGCACAGCATTGGTGCAGCGGGAATAATAAAAAAAGGCTGAATGAAGCAATTATACTCCAATCTCGACAACTTCAAATTCCATAACGCCGTTGGGCGTTTGTACTTTAGCAATATCTCCCTTTGTTTTTCCGAGTAACCCAGCACCAATAGGTGAAGAAACAGAAATTTTCTTCAATTTGGAATCGGCTTCTGACTCAGATACCAGTTTATAGGTGATTTGAGCACCCGTCTTTAGGTTTTTTATAGTAACATTACTTAAAATAGACACTTTTGACGTGTCCAAATGGCTTTCATCAATGACCCGTGCATTGGCCATTACTGTTTCTAATTCGCTGATTTTTAGTTCTAAAAGGCCTTGGTGCTCTTTTGCAGCATCATATTCCGCATTTTCAGAAAGGTCACCTTGTGCACGTGCCTCAGCAATGGCATGAGCCGCCTCCATTCTTCCATTGGTTTTCAACTCCTCTAATTCGGCTTTAATCCTGTCATAGCCGCCCTGAGTCAAATAGGTGTAATTCGACATAATATAATAATTGTGTGGTGATTAGCATAAAAAAACAGAAACGTCTCTACCCGGAGATAGAAACGTTTCTGCTAGAATTCTGCTGCAAAGTTAAGGGTATTTTAATTTAACTTGCAAGTCTAATATAGAATTTCCCTTAAATTAATTATAATTCCACGCGAATACCCAAATTATGGGTGCCACGGAACACAAAAGTACTACGGTATGCATAGTCTAAAGCAAAACGGGTATTAGAACCTTTTTTGGTGCCAAAAGCAAAGGAAAAACCTGCCGCTAAGCCATTATCCAAAGTGCGCTCAATCTCATTTGAATTAAACTCGTACTTATATGCTGCACGCAAAGCAAAGAACTCGCGGTAACGGAATTCAGCACCTACACCAGCTTGGTCACGAGCAAATGCATTGGATGTGAAATTACCCAACACTGCCAAAACCGCTGATTTACCAAACAAGAAATCATACGATGCGCCGATATTTAGCTGCGAAGGCAATTCGTATGGTGAAGAGCGGTTGTAATAAACATTGTTGTAAGGAAAGTTTGGCCCTGGGTTAGGTAAAGATGCTGACAAACCCTCACCTGCAAAACGCATTTTGCCGCCTACATTACGCAAGGATATACCAAACTTAAACTCATCGTTCTCGCCTGTTACATATTGTACACCTGCATCCAAAGCAATAGCACGTGCAGCCACACTTGTTGCTGATTCGCTTACCATTTTTGCCGTTACCCCTACGGATACTTTATTATCAAATACATGAGAGTAGGATAGTCCTACATTCACAAATGAAGGACTAAAAGTAGTACCTGAACCACCAGGCGTATTTTCGGTGGTAAAGTCCAAATCACCTAAGTCCATGGATACCAAACTAATACCAAATGCACCTTTTCCAATACGACGTGCTAGACCAAGCGCATTCAAACCTATGCCTGCCCCTTCCATATAACGTGTATGGCCGATATTGATTTCAGTACTTTTAATACGGCCTAAACCCGCAACATTGAGAAACATCGCTTCGGTGCCTTTAATACTGGCCGTATTAAGGGAGTGGAGGCCAGCACTGCGCGCCCAAGGATTGATGAGCAATTGGCTTGCTCCAGCCTCACCTTGACGGTCGGGGTTACCCGCAATAACCGCCCCAGCACTCAGCAGAGTAACCACTAAAAGCAGTAAATTGTATATTTTCTTCATTATTATTATAATTGAATAGATGAATGTAATTACTTACGCAAACTATGGGTTTATGTGTAAACGTTTACGAAACCTTTGGGGTTTCGTAAACGTAATGACCCACTTTATTCGCATTACTCGAGCATTTTCATATTCAAGAATTGGCATATTCTTATTAAATCATACGCCAATCCTCGAATATGAAAATTTCAAATAAACAAAATGTTATAGTCCCGACGGATCAAACAACCTTGGTACACCAAACCATTTTATGGTTCGTTCACCTAAACCTTCGGCGTTAATATGCACTAGATATACACCAGCAGCGACCAAGATACCTTTACTGTTTTTGATATCCCACTCTATCGCCGGCGTGATCTGATTATATGCGCTATAAACTTCATTGCGTTTATACTGGCGAACAAAGCGGCCATCCAATGAATAAATCGTTACTACACATTTCGGTGGTAAATTCGTAATCTTAACGACATTGGATAGGTTGCTATTCTCGTATTGAGAGAATGCATAGTACGGATTAGGTACCATTTTAATAGAATCCAACGCATTTTCGAGTTGTACCTCATTCAATGCAGTAGAAGCGCGGCCTTGAATCTTAAAGCGATACTTCGGATGCCCATTACCTGTGTTTTTCTTCACAGCATAAGGATTCTCAACGCGTAGCTTTACCACAACATCGTTTGGAATAAGACCATCTTTATAAGATTTCATCTGGAATGATGTAGTAAGACCAAGCATACCTGCCCAAGCAAGATTTTCGACGGCTTGTTTTTTATTCAACGTCTTGTTAGCCGATAACCAGTAATCTGGATTTAAACGGCGGCGGATATAATCACACTCATCATATTTCGTATTGGAAACATAAACAGCGTGTTGACCACCTGCAAGGAAATCTGTGATTTCTGCTACTGTATTTTCTTTACGTAAGAATTGTGCAGTAGGGTTAAACATCATATCACTACCAGTATATCCGGCATCTAGTGATTTGCTGTAACAAGAATTTTCGCCAAAGAACACATTCAAGCGCTCACCTGTTTCTACATTTACCGCATAACCAGGGAACCAGCCCATGCCGCGCATAGGCGTACCCTTGAGTGGATTAAGACGTTTTTTTAACGGTTGTGCCGTAGTTGGATCTGGCAATGAGTCAGGCTCGTTTGTATTATCCAAATCAGGCAAACCATCGCCATTATTATCATCTTTGCCAACGGAAAGAGCATATCGAGTATCAAAACTCTGACGTACCCTACCTGGGCCAGATTCCGTTACCAATGTTGGATCCTTCACTACGCCTGGTACTGATCCAGTATAATATTCCGATGCCGTTTCAATAACCACGCAACGGCTCCATTTCGACTTATCCGATGTGAAAACGATATCCACGTTAGGGATAAGATTCATCTTGGCGTATCGATTATTGCCTGCTGAAGGATCTACACTACCTAATGCATTGGCGTTAAAATAGTTAGGCCCTACTTTGCCCGTCCATGCTGGTGTAAGCATCCGGTTACTTCCAAAAGCCGCAGGCCCTTCAGGTAAATTAGCCGATGCAATTGGGTATGGAACGAATGCACCATTGCCCATTTGGCTCAATTTATTACCTGGATCTAGCAGATAATCTTCTTCTGTCTTTCCTGTACGAACAAAATTGAATATACCAGCCTCTTGATCTTGAATACCAAACAACCAGGGGCTATTCGGGTCGTCAAATACCCATTCTGCTCCAATAGCACCGTTGTTTTCACCAGGGCTTGCTATGGTAGCATCACGTTCTGCTGGGGAGAAGTTACCCACTTCTGCACTTTGTGTAATGGTTACCGTAAAGCCATAGTTAGCAAATACTTGTTCATTGAACTCATTGATACCCGTGGTAGAAACCACCGTTGGGTCTCCAGCAATATCAATACGTTTGAGTTCCCAACGAGCAGTGTCATCCAATATCGCATCATTATTATTGCTGTCTGTAAATTGTACTTCGTACTCACCTTCTTTTACCTCAAATGGATTAAAGATAACGATATTCAACGGGCCGTTACCTGGCAAATAAGTGATTTCACCATCGCCTCCAGCCAACATTTGCTCGCGCTCCTCCTTAGATACGTCCAAGAAAATACCACCAGCACCTTCGCCTTCCAAACGTGTAATTTCCACACCATCACCATACGCAGCATTCAATACTTGATCTACGATTGGGCGAGGGATCACCGTTTTGATTTCTACACGACCACCTTCCAAATAGGGCGTTTGTTGACCTGTAAGGAAAATACCATTT
>JAAFHO010000142.1 GCA_013297575.1 Chitinophagales bacterium | reverse complement strand
GCGTAGGCGTTCCATTTCGATAGAGAGGCGTTCGCCCTGCCCCAAGGCATTGAGAAAAGTGCCATTGAGCGAACCAGTTAAGATCAGGTTACTGGCCTTTCCGGGCGTTGGTGCTGTTTGCGGCAAAAGGCCAATGATAAAATCAAAGCGGCCTGCGCGTTTCTTTTTGAGCCAAAGATTAACGGTTGCCGTAGATCCCGAAAAATTGACCGTTGGGTTGGCGTATTGATCCAAGTAGGGTAACGATTTTAACTGCCCGCGTATGTCCAATATTTGAGCACGACTAAAAGGATCGCCTTTCCGAATACCCAAATAACGCGCCAGCATAGACTTCGGCAATTTTACGGTTCCATTGATTTTCAAGTCGTTATACTCAAAATATAACCCCGGCCGCACCCGCAACACACCCGATACACCGCCATTGGTATCGAGTCGCATACTATCCAACCATATAGCGGCAAAAGGATAACCGTTGTTTTCTGCTTCCTCGAGCATGTACTTCTGGGCACGCAGGAGCAGTTCGGGGCGCATGGGTTTCCCGGGTTTGAATTGGTGCGCAATATTGGTACTCCGCAGCCAACGCTCCGATAAAGCATCTGCAGGGCGAAACTGTACCCACCGAAAAGCAGGCCCTAACCAAAGGCGGGCTGTGGTGACCGAATCTATTTTGGTATAGTGGTCAAAACTGGCTGCGAGGTAATCAGATTGCTGTAAATTGGCGCGCAAAATGGCTGGATCTGTTACTTTGAGGGTAGAATCGTTGATCCATTGCCGTTGTTTGGTGGGCAATACCCGTTGCACATGTGGCTTGTCGGGAGCGGCTACTGTCAATAAAAAGACGGAATTACTAGGAATACGCGTAGTATCCTGCCGGATGACCTGCGCGGTAACCGAAGCAACAAAATGGTATAAAATTAGGATAAATACAAAGCGCACGATAAAGACATGACGCTACAAGTCGGTATTAGGTTGGATTTGGCTCATACTGGCATACGTCATTGCCCTCATTTGAATCCTAAAAAAGACAAAGGCTTGCTGCACGAGAAACATAATAAAGATCAGAATGCCCGATCTGGCACCCAAATGCGCATCTAAACTGAGGTAAACTGCCGTTGTACCAACAAATAACAGCACAAATAACAAGACTGTACCCAGCATTTTGCCTTTATTTTTTCCAAAAATAGATCGACCACTTTTGATAGATTTCCAAATCGTACCCCCCGTTTTGATCTTGATTATTCGGCTATTGACCGACCAAATAAACAACACAACTACCCCTATAAACCAAACCAAAAGCGCAATAAGTATCATCCAAACGCTATATACCTCTGTGGGAAAAACCTCCACCGACCGTTGGAAAAAACCAAGCACAGGCAGCAGGGCGACACCCGTCCACACCAGTAGCAAGATGAGAAAAATGAGTGCAATTTTTAAAAAAGAGAAAAAATAGGTAGCCGCACTTTGGAAAAAAACAGATCCTTTGGCCTGTTCGGGATGCGTAGTGCAAAACATTAGCCCTGCATCAATGAATACCGAAAAAAGGAGCCAAACGAGCAATAACCACCGCAATTGACCAATCAAAGGGGTAATAGATGCACCATGTACTTTTAAAAAATCGGTGATGACGGTATGGTCATAACTAACCAGTAATTTGTTGATTTCCAAAGAATTACCAATGGAAGATTCCATTACATGATACACCTGCATCCCCAAGGTGAGGGCGATACAAAATTGGAAAAAATAAACAATGGCTGCTATTCGCCATTGCTGCATGCCTATTGAAAAACCGTATTTGAATGCTTTGAGCATATTGTATTTACATTAAAAAGCCAATCGTTTGAAACAGTTGTTGTATCCAAAATAGTGCTTTTGCGGCATATTTCCACAATGGCGCAGCGGCAGGTTGCAACGTGAGGCTATTATTATTTAGGTCAATATCCAAACTTATTTTTTGTTGTGGGTCAATCTGTGCCGATACCACGGAGGATGCTGCACTGATTTCAAAAACTTTCATCCCTTCTTCGCCCGACCAATACAGCGTTTGTGTAGCGCCATCTTCAAAGCGCACTAAAACTTCTACGGGGAATACCCAATCTCCTTTGCGCTGGATGGTCACTTTCGACAATAATTTTGTGGGCCCGCTGCCATCTTTATAGGTCAAATCCGCTGCATTTTGCCCAAAAACACCTTGCGCTGCCATTAATTGCTCGTTGGTGATTCGCGTTACGGCATAGTCCAAAACAGCGGTACCAAAAATACCTTTATTGAATAAGGCAAAGGTATGTTGAGCCGTCACCGAATCCGTCGAAGCCGCGAGTTCCTGTTGAAGCACAGTCAGGAAATCGGTACCACGTGGGTGCTTAAATTTCCAACGTTCAAAATAGGTTTGGAGCATTTTATCCATTTTATCCGTACCCATTAAGGCTTCTACGGTACGGAGTGTAGTGGCTGTTTTGCTATAAATCAGTGCTTTGAAATTGGATTCCGAAAACTCCCAACCTGGTCTTGCAATAATACCTTCCCTTGGATTGGCCATTGCTGTATATTCTACCCGAGTCAGTTCGCGGTTATCAAAACGATAGCCCATAACGTCCACCAATGCTTGTTTAGGGCCGTATAATGCATCAATGATACGGTCTTCAAAATAAGTCACAAAACCCTCATCCAGCCAAGGTTCTTCTTTTTCGTTGGAGGCCAACATACCCATAAAATACTGGTGTGTAAATTCGTGTACTACCAATGATTCGGGTAGTCGAATATTATTGGGCATGGCGTAAAAAGTCCCCACAGTAACCAGCGTAGGATACTCCATGAGTCCCGACCGCAAGCCGTGAAAAGGCGGATCCACGACAGTAATAGTGGGATATGGGTATTTACCAACGTGTTGATCGAGGTATTCTAAGGCAAATTTTAAAGCCTTGAGGTAACGTTTGCCTAGGTGCGCGTGTTCGGGAGCAATAAGCAATTGTATTTGGACATCGTTCCAGCGGTCTTCTTGTACTGTAAATTTAGGATAAACCGACCAAGCAAAATCAATGACATCTGCTGCGTGATAATGACGTGTTACTGTACCATTGTTGTTGTTTTTTTCATTTACCAAGCAGCCTGATGCGCCCATCACAAATTTGTTTTCGGTGGTAATATGTACATCATAAACCCCAAAATCGGCATAAAATTCGTTATTGCGGTGAAACTGGTGGCAATTCCAGCCCCATGTTCCAGTCTTACTTTTTTCAAAAACACCCAATTGAGGAAACCAATGGCAAAACAGGTAAAAATCGCGGCTATAACCTGCTCTGGCTATTGTTTTTGGCATTTTTGAACGCCATTTTAAGTTAAAAACGGCAGTTTCGCTTGGAGCGATGGGCTTATCCAATGGAACGACCAATACCGATTGGTCATTAGGGCTACCGCTGTCCGATTTTGCATAAAATTTGTTGGCACTTAAATCTGCGCCATTTTCGCGACTAATTTTATCCACCTCTATCCAGCCCCATTCATCTTGGGTACGGTCGGTAAAACTTTGCCCAAAAATATTACTCGCCCCGCTCAGAAACGTGGATTCCGTATTTTTAAAAGCATTGAGGTACATATAAATCCGAAGTTCCTGTATGGGTTCGGGCGATTGGTTTTGGAAGGTGATGACTTGGGTGGCATCAATAGATTTATGAGCGTCATCAAGTGTGGCGTGGATCGTATAATTGGCAGGTCGCGCGCTCAATGGCTGCCCAAAGTAGGCATTACACTGCCCGTAAGCCTGTTGCTGCGCTAAAAAAAGCAGTATATAAATGATGAAAGTGCGCATGATCGTGTTTGTAAAAAATGAACATGCAAAGAACGTGAAAAAAAATGAAAGTATGGTCAACGCAACCATTTTACCATATTCGGGAACGTGGCATCTGCCATACCCATCCAAGTCAACAGTGGTAATCCGATATAATTACCGGAAGTAAAGTTGTTGATATGCCAATCACTCGCATCTTTGTAGCCGAATGGGTGAAAAACGACTTCTTCTTTTAATCCAATGGCTTTTAGTGCGGCAAAAGACCACAAGATCGCCGTAATTTCTTCGCCCATCGCCTTATTGGTATCGTTGTCTTTGATGATATTGCCACCCAAACTTGGTCGCTCGTCGGCTGGTGTTACCGCAATATGCCCTGCTTCATGCAACAAATCGCCGGGGTATTTGAGTTGCGCAAGGTCGATTTTTAAAACGCCATTTTGGATAGTGATACCCGGCAAAAAAGTATCTTGATCGAGTGTTTCAAACGCCGTTTTAATACCAATTTCGTTTAAGAAATGGGTAATTTTACTCGTAATAAGGATATTTTCTAACCATTCGTTCATGAGGCAGTCCACGACTAGATGTATCCGCGCTTCAGGGCTGTTATTTTCAACGCTGTGCGTTTTGGTAAAATCGGCGTACCAAAATTCACCCACCTGCATCGGTACACGCTTATGATCGACCCAGAAAAACACTTGATCGTTGGTTTGGATCGGAATGTGCAGCCGTATTTCATCGGCCATATCGTCGGAATGTTCCAAAATACGTGCACCTGCGCCCAAAAGCATCAATCTTGCCGCGCCAACTGGGCATTGTAACTGCTCCAATACCGATTTAAAATAAGTACAGCGTTCTAATATAGGCGTGTTTTTGAAACTATTATTCTGTTCGTTGATGGGTACAGCATGAACTACTAAGGGATGGCCACCTACGGCACGCAGCGGAACAAGTGCCCACTTGCCTTCATATTCATCGTTGCGGTAGTGCCCAATCCATTCTTCGGATTGCACTTTGCGGAGGTCGGATTGCAGTAATTCGGGATCAAAAGAAAAAGGGAGACGCAGTGCAGTCATAATTAAGGATGGGTAAGGCATTTGGGTATGCTTGCTGCAAATATAAAGACAAAACCGCTCAACTATGGTAGTTGAAAGCGGGCAAATGATAAAAAACAGGTATTTCTACGTGGTAAATGAGTACTTAAATGTTTATTGCAACATAAGCACTTGGTTAGTGCGAATGGGTGGCAAACGACCAAATTGCAAAAAACAAGATGCCTGCACTGATCAAAAGAGCCGCAAAAACACCGTATGCGTACATGTTTGCTTTTTTCCACAAAAAAACGCCACCTACCAGTGCTACCAACCCCATGACGAGGTAAATGTTGATGCTCATACGATCCAGCAGAACATATTCAACAAATAAAGTGGCACTGCACGAGAGCATTAATTTTGCTAAATCGGGAATTTTTTCCATGTTTATAGAATTTTAATAATGTCCAAGTACTTATATGTCATTACTTTAGCGATACAACCGCAAATATGCCTGCGCTGTTTCGGCCATTGTAAAAGGAATATTGGGCTTGTCCAACAATGGTGCATCCAGCGCATGAACTACCTCAATGCTCAATTCCTTTGGTGTTCGGCCCAGTTGATCTACCAGTTGAGGCGCAATCCCCACGGGCGTACTCACCACTCGGCAACCATTCATAGCAGCCTCTGTTAAAACAAAACCAAAGGATTCAAAATGGGCTGTATGCAAAAAGACTTTTGCTGTTCGCATCCGTTCGAGTACCTGCGGGCGGGGTAATGATCCGCGCAAAAGTACAATATTTTCCAATCCATACTGCTGAATGCGCTGTTCTAGGATAGGTTTTTCCACACCGGTACCTATTAATTCCGCGCGAAGATCCGGTTTAGATTCAGCGACTGCGGCCACCACTTGCAACCAAAGTGTCCAGTTTTTAACGGAAATAAGAGAGCCGCATCCTAATATATCCAATGGTCGTTGCGCCGGCAAATCCCCCCTGCCCCCCTGCCCCCAAGGAATGATACAGGCTGCGCGATAACCTGTTGTTTTTTGGAATACCGCACTATGAAAATCGGAGAGTGCCACAAAGGAAGCCGGGTGTTGTGCGCGCAAAAAATGGCGGTAGCGGTTACTCGGCAGCACATCTTGCCCCATCATAGTGGTATAATGTAGAATTCCCCATTTTTTGCTCAAGTGCTGACCAATTAACCAGCATGGCCCCAACCAAAAACTATGAATTACATCAAATTTTTGTTGCGTATTAGCCCATTCCGCATAACGCTTTGCCCGTATCCGATTGAACCAGCGCAACTGTCCATTTCCGGAGAAAACGGGTATTCCATTCCATTGGTATCCGCCGCCTCGGAAAGGGTAATCAAGTGTAATAATTTGTAAATCAATACCTTGTGCTACAAGTTCGCTTGCTAATAATTGTAGCGGAGGAATACAGTTTAAATCGTTTTCGTCGGCTGCAAAACCGGGACTAAGCCAAAGTACGCGCATGATGTGTTGTTGTTGCTAACTGTTTGTGATACGTGTACTATGTAAAGAAGTGTAAGGGCCTTGTCATCTTATTTTATTTTTTTTCGCAATTGTTCAACAAACGAAACCTCAATATCAAAGTTATCTGCAATTTGCTTGTTGCTGAGCGTTGGATTTTTTGCCATGTATGTAAGTAATACTTTTTCCATACCTTTTTCCATACCCTCTTCCATGCCTTTTTCCATACCCTCTTCCATACCTTTTTTAAAAGAATCTACTAGGAATTCTGGAAGAAAAGGCAATAAACTCTGCTCTTCTGGAGTGAACTCCTGTTCATAGTTCTTTGCCTTTTTGTTAACTGTTTGTGATACGTGTACTATATAAAAAAATGTAAGGGCCTGAAATTTTATTTCACTTCTTTTCGCAATTGTTTGACCAAAGAAACTTCAATTTCAAATATTTCGGCAATTTGCTTATCGCTGAGCATTGGATTTTTGGTCATATAGGGCAGTAGTATTTCTTTCAAAGTTTTGGCTTTACCCTCTTCTATACCTTTTTTAAACGAATCCGCTAAAAATTCTGGAAGAAAAGGCAATAAACTCTGCTCTTCTGGAGTGAATTCTTTTTTATAGTTCTTTGCCTTTTTGTTAACTGTTTGTGATACGTGTACCATATAAAAAAATGTAAGACCTTGTCATTTTATTTTAATTTTTTTCGCAACTGCTCAACAAACGAAACCTCAATGTCAAAGATATCAGCGATTTGCTTGTTGCTGAGCGTTGGATTTTTTGACATGTATGTAAGTAATACTTTTTCTATACCTTTTTCCATACCCTCTTCCAGACCTTTTTCCATACCCTCTTCCAGACCTTTTTCTATACCCTCTTCTATGCCTTTTTTAAACGAATCCACTAAAAATTCTGGAAGAAAAGGCAATAAACTCTGCTCTTCTGGAGTGAACTCCTGTTCATAGTTCTTTGCCTTTTTGTTAACTGTTTGTGATACGTGTACCATATAAAAAAATGTTGCTTGTACGATAATGTTTAAAGGAAATGTTTTTACAGTTTGTGCTGCAAAAATAATGACTTTTTTCCAATGTTCTGCCAAATATTTTTCATTTCTTGAGTATTTGAAAGCCAAAAAAATATTCCTAAGATCTACGAATTTAATGGTCTCTATTTCGCTGTCCTTTAAATGCGAAATATCCAATATGACATAATCGAATGAAGGGACATACTTCAATAAATTTTTAGGTGCTTTTGGGAAAAGTGTAGCAGGCGTTTCTTTTTCCAAAGCCGCGCTGCCGTGGTAAATTAATATTGGAATGGTCAATGCCAACTCCTTATTCTGCTTCCGATCTTCCATCCGCTTATTCACGATATAGCGGTTCAATTGCTCCTGAATCGACTCCTCCAACTTATCCGGTTTATCGCTTTTATGCTCAAATATCAAATTAATCATAAACGGTTCTCCCGTTTTGGTCTTTCCTACATAACAAATATCCGCAAAAGTTTCCTTTAGCGTTTCGTCGATAAAGGTCGTATTACTCAGTGTTAAACTATCCAAATCAATACATGCAAAATCCTCAGGATCAAGCACATATTCAATGATTTGTAACGCAATTTCCCTAACTTGTAGTATTATTTTAGCGTACTTGTCGTGCGGATGATGAGCAAATGCAATGCTATCTAAAATATCCATTTTTACTCGGTAGTTTTTCTTGTGAAGAGAATTAGTCGCAAAGGTAAAACATTTGTTTTTATTTAAAAAACAAAATGTTTATTATTTTTTTGCCACCTTTGCATTTCAACACACTGTAAATTAAGTGTATTCATCTATCACAACACACAATTATGCGCCAACTCGTTATTCGCCTCTTGCTATTGGTGCTGTCCATACACAGCATTCAAGCACAAAAACTTGCACCATTACCACCAGCCGCTGGAGAAATGCTCCCACCATGGGCGCAAGAAATGTACAGCGATCATCCTAATGTTTGGAATGTAGAACAACAGTACCGCGATTGGCGCATCAGCCATCCTAACGAAAAAACAACGTTTACCCAATATTACAAAAAATGGCGCCGTGCCGCACAACCCTTCACCAATGCCGAAGGCTGGATCGAAAAACCTAACACAACCGCAACTACTGATTTCGCGCAGCGGATCAACCAATTGAAAAACAACGCCGCTACATCTGGTATCGCATTACCCAACTGGACGAGTATCGGGCCTTTTGAAACGTTTAACAGCAATGTTGGACCAAACCCATTGGCCCAATCTTCCCAAGCCAATATCTACTGTATCGACCAGTCTTTATCCGCTCCCGATGTAGTCTATTGCGGTACCGAAGGCTCCGAAGTGTTTAAAAGCACCGATCGGGGCCTCAACTGGACGTGCATTTCACGCAATGAAGAAATTTCTGCCCCAACAGCACTAGAGGTGCACCCGACCAATCCCGATACTGTTTTGGTGGGCGATAACCGACAAATTATAAAATCCGACAACGGCGGAGTTGCGTGGTACAATGTGCTGACCGTCAATGATTTATCCGTAAATGAAATTAAAATAAACCCATCTAATACACAAATTGTACTGGCGGCTACTTTCAAAGGACTTTACCGCAGCACCAATGGCGGCCTCCAATGGACACTACTTTTCCCCGAAGCATGCTACGATATAGAATGGAAAACAGACGATCCTGCTACCGCATTTATCGTGCGCAACGATCCTTCCGCTAAAATATCAAGGTTTTACAAATCCGCTGATTACGGCCTTACGTGGGAATTAAAAGACAACGGTTGGTTCTTTTCCAACGCAGCAGGTGTCAACGATGGTGGCGCAAGATTGGCCGTTACCAACGCCGATCCCAACCGCTTATACGCCGTTTTGATCGGCGAAGCCAAAACGGACGATTCTGGTTTTATCGGGATTTATCGCTCCGATGATGCAGGCGAAACCTGGACATTGCCCAACCCGCCCGCTGGTGGCCCTTGGAACGAAGATACGCACCCCAATATGGCCACCATTGGCCGCACTGGCGGCTACCACCAAGGTTTTTATAACCTCGGTTTTGATGTCTCTGATACCAATCCCGACCAAGTAATGGCGGGTTTTCTCAACCTTTGGGTTTCTTCTGATGGTGCTCAATCCTTCTCCTGTATCGGTGGTTATTGCGGTAATTCATTCAATTATGTCCATCCAGATTGCCAGGAAATTGAAATCAATGGCAACGATCTTTGGATGACCAGCGACGGCGGCATAGAGCATTCCAATGATTTTTTCCAAACCCATTATGCCCGTAACAGAGGTATCACCAGTTCCGATTTTTGGGGATTTGCAACCGGCTGGAATGAGGATTTATTTGTAGGTGGCCGCTACCACAATGGCAATACAGGCTGGTACGAAGATTGGTTGCCTGGCGAATGCTTGAGTTTGGGCGGTGGTGAAGCATCTACGGGTTATGTGAACCCAGGAGCAGGCCGAAAAGCCTATTTTTCGGATACTGGCGGTGCTATTTTGCCCGAAATGCAAAACGGCTTTACCCAATATATCAGTATCGGTAAATACCCCAACGAAAGTTATTACGATTCCGAAAGTGGTGAAATAGAATGGGATCCGCGCTCGTGGAATACCTTTTATGTGAGCAATGAAAATAAAATTTGGAAAACCGAAAACGGCGGTATCAACTGGTCTATACTAAAAAGTTTTGGCACTGATTCAACCGCACAAACCACCAGTCTCGAAATTAGCCGCAGCAACCCCGACCGCATCTACGTGTTCCAACGCGCCTCTTACACCTGGGATCCGGGTAAACTCTGGAAAACCTCCAACGGTGGTACCACTTGGTCACTAGCCAACCTCCCGCCCGGGAACGCGCGTAGGGCACATATCGCCGTAAGTCCTGAAGACGAAAACCTCATTTGGATCGCCTATCCCGATGGCGAAAACGGCAAAAAAATATACCGCTCCACCAATGGCGGCCTGCAATGGACCAACCTCAGCAC
>JAAFHO010000141.1 GCA_013297575.1 Chitinophagales bacterium | reverse complement strand
ATTGACAGAGGCGAAAATATTTGCTGAAATGGCCACCGCAATTGCCGAAGAAGCCAAAGCCAAGGCCGAAATTGCGACACAAATTGCCGAAGACGCGGTCAAATCCAAACAACAGTTTTTGTCGAACATGAGCCATGAAATCCGTACGCCTATGAACGCGATTATTGGCTTTACCAAAGTTGTACTCAAAACAGATTTATCGGCCAAACAAAAAGAATACCTAACGGCGATAAAAATGAGCGGCGATGCCCTGATTGTTCTCATCAACGATATACTGGATCTTGCAAAAGTAGATGCCGGTAAAATGACGTTTGAAAAAATACCGTTCAAAATGGCATCTTCCATTGCGGCAATGCTGCACCTTTTTGAAGCAAAAATTCAGGAGAAAAACCTACAACTCGTCAAAATTTATGATCCAAAAATCCCCGAAGTTTTGGTGGGTGACCCCGTGCGTTTGCATCAAATTATTCTAAATTTGGTGAGTAATGCCGTGAAATTTACGTCAAAAGGCAAAATTACAGTTGCGGTGCATCTCCTAAACGAAGATGAGGAACAGGCCACCATTCAGTTTTCTGTTGCCGATACAGGTATCGGAATACCAAGCAATAAAATAGCCAATATTTTTGATAATTTCCAACAGGCATCCAGCGGAACGGCCCGCTTGTTTGGCGGTACCGGACTGGGACTAGCCATCGTTAAGCAATTAGTAGAACCCCAGGGCGGCAATATCCAAGTGACCAGTAAAATTGACGAAGGATCTACCTTCAGTTTTACCATAAGTTTCAAAAAAACCAGTGCAGAAGCGGAATTAGAAATACAAACGATTGAAATAGATACGGAATTTCGGGGTATCAAAGTATTGGTCGTGGAAGACATTGCGCTCAATCAATTATTGATGAAAACCCTGCTGGATGATTTCGGATTTGAACGCGATATCGCCTCCAATGGGAAAATCGCTATCGAAAAACTACAAACCAAATCCTATGATATTATTCTGATGGATCTCCAAATGCCTGAGATGAACGGCTTTGAAGCCACAGAATACATTCGCAATAAGATGCACTCTAAAATCCCTATTGTAGCCCTAACAGCCGATGTCACCACCGTCGATTTGGCCAAATGCAAAGCCGTCGGGATGAATGATTATATCGCAAAACCCGTGGATGAAAACCTGCTTTACAGTAAAATACTTAGTTTGGTGAAAAAAAATGCCCCAATTAAAACCAACAAAACACCAGAAGCAAAAGTAAATAAACACCTGAAATATACAGATTTGGAATATCTGCTGCAACGCACCAAAAACGACTCAGCAGGCATGATGTTAGAAATACTTACGGAATATCTGGAACAAACACCCGCCTTGGTGAATACCATGAAGCAAAGCATGTTGAATAAAAATTGGGAGACTTTGTACGCAGCAGTACATGCCTTGATTCCCTCTTTTGCTATGGTAGGTATTAGTACCGAAGTGGAAAGTATGGCTAAAAAAGTACAGGAATTTGCCCGAACGCAACAGCAGACTGAAAGCATATTTGATTTGATATTAACCATTGAAAATGTTTGCAACCATGCCTGTAAAGAGTTAACAGCAGATTTTAATCGGATTAAAAATAGTAATTATGAATCATAAAGAAAAAATAAAATTGTTCCTCGTGGACGATGATGCCGTATTTCTAAAAATGCTCGAAGTTGAATTGCTCCAACACGCCGATTTTGAAATAGAAGCTTATCCAACAGGCGAGGAGTGCATCAAACAATTGTCACACTGCCCCGATGTGATTATTTTAGATTATCACCTCGATGGTATTGAAAAAGATGCCATGAATGGTATCGAAACATTGGATAAAATAAAAGCATACAACCCCGATATTCCAGTCGTTATGCTGTCCAGTCAAGATAAAATTGACGTGGCCATCAGTTGTATGCACCACAGGGCATTTGATTATGTCGTTAAAAGTGAAACCGCCTTTGTACGCCTTCAAAAAATCATTACCACCATTTTTAAATACAAAAAAATGGAAAAAGAATTGAACTGGTATATGGAAAGAATGTAAAAACACCAACCATGAAATCATTCACAGTAGTTGCTATTGGTGCTTCCGTTGGAGGCCTTGAGGCTGTAAGTACATTGTTTAGAAACTTGCCTTCCGATACCGGGATGGCATTTATCTATGTGCAACACCTCAGCCCCAACCATAAAAGTCTGTTAACGACTATTCTGACGAAGATCACTAAAATGAAAGTGCAGGATATAGAGAATATGGAGCAAATCCTGCCCAATAACGTTTATGTTATTCCTAGCAATAAAATAATTAAGGTAACAGATGGACATATTCAACTCAGCGATCGGAAGGAAAAAGATGCCATTATTTCCATTGATATCCTCTTTACTTCGCTGGCTCAAACCCACAAGGAAAAGGTAATTGGGGTGATTCTTTCGGGTAATGCAAGTGATGGTACGCAGGGGCTGAAAGCCATAAAAGATGCTGGCGGCATCACTTTTGCTCAAGATACCTCCGCACAAGCCAACAGTATGCCCGATTCTGCTATTGCCGCTGGAATTGTTGATTACGTACTTGATCCCGTTGCTATTGCGCGCGAATTGGTTTACCTAAGTAGCCATAATTTTACCAAAAGAGAGTATATGGCCAATGTTGCAACGAATGATTTGAATACTATTTTTCAGCTCTTGCAAAAAGCGAATGGCATAGATTTTAGTCATTACAAAACGCCTACCATCCGCCGACGCATTAACCATAAAATGCAGCAGAGAGGAATACGAAAAATACAAGATTATATTCAGGTGTTACAAGAAAATAGCCAAGAGGTCACTTTGTTGTCCAACGATCTATTGATCAATGTAACCAAATTTTTCAGAGACCCAGACGCATTCGTGCACCTCGAAACGCAACTTTTCCCGGATTTGTTACGGCACAAAACCGCAGAAGAAGTACTGCGTATATGGGTACCAGCATGTTCTACGGGTGAGGAAGCGTACTCGATTGCTATGCTCATCCATGCCATACAAGAGAAAAACAAAACAATAATACCTGTTCAGATTTTTGCGACCGATCTCAGTGAGGTGACTATTACTAAAGCCCGCGCTGGTACGTACCTGCACCGGGATGTACAAGATATTGCGGCTAAATATAAAGACCGCTACTTTGCAAAATCAGGCGATAAATATCACATTATCAAAGAGATTCGGGAAATGTGCATCTTCGCGCCGCATAATATTTTACAAGATCCACCTTTCTCTCGTATGGATTTTGTCAGTTGCTGCAATTTACTCATCTATTTCGATGCAGCAGCACAGAAAAAAGTCTTTTCCGCCCTCCACTTCGCGCTCCGCGATGGTGGTTTTCTTATGCTGGGCAAAGCAGAATCTGTCGGTACAGCATCCCTGCTTTTTACCCAAATCGAGCCAAAATATAAAATCTACCTCCGTAAAAAGAATGTGGGTACGCAACGCATTATTGAATTACTGCCCCATTTGCCACGCACTACTATGGCCATTAAAAAAATAAGCCCCGTTATTAAAACAGCAGACCACAATCCAATTGGCATCGAAAACGCTATTGATGCTATGCTGCTCGCCAATTATATGCCCGCCTGTGCTGTCATCAATAAAGAAATGGAAGTCCTCCAGTTCAGAGGTGCTGTCTCTTTGTTCCTTGAATATCCTTCGGGCAAAGCCAGCCTGAATATATTAAAATTAGCCAAAACTGAATTTGCTTTTGAACTCCGCATCGCTATACAGGAAGCACTAAAAACAAAGGCAACTATCTATAAATCCGACATTGAAATCAATATCGAATCGAAGATGAAAATCTTGTCTTTTGAGGTATCACCACTTAAAATAGATTGGGACGAACCCTTGCTGTTGCTGGTATTTAAATTGACCGAACCCATCCATCCTCCGATGGCAAGCAGCACCACCAATCAGATTAAGACGACCTTAAAGGATCAAAAGATCAAAAAATTGACAGCGGAATTGAATACCATCCGCAACGAAATTAAAGCCATCACCGAATTACAGGAAACTACGTTCGAGGAATTGCAATCGGCGCATGAAGAAATTGTTTCTTCCAATGAAGAGTACCAAACCCTCAATGAAGAACTAGAAACCTCCAGAGAAGAACTCGAAGTAACCAATGAAGAACTCATGTCTTCCAACCAAGAGTTCCAAGTGCGCAATGACCTACTCACAGAGTCGGAGGAATACTCCGAATCTATTTTTGCGACCATTCAAAAGCCAATATTGATCTTGGACAAGGATTTTATTGTAAAATCAGCCAATAACTCGTTTTATCAAAAATTCTTTTTAAAAAAAGAAGAAACAGAAGGACGCTCGCTATTTGATTTGGGAGATAAACAATGGGATTTACCCGAATTGCGTCTGGCATTGCACCAAACCATATCCCCAAAAGTGAGTATTGAAAGATTTGAATTCAGCCAAACGTTTCCCAACATTGGCGAATTAACATTGCTCCTATATGCTCGGTTTATTATTCAAAAAACAAATAAGGAACAATTAATTCTATTTGCCATTGAAGATATTACGGAACAAAAAATGCTAGCAACTCAACTCATTGAGGCAAAAGTATTTGCAGAACGTGCAACATTTATTGCAGAAGAGCAAAAAGAGGCTGCCGAAAACGCCACCAAAGCCAAGCAACAGTTTCTGGCTAATATGAGCCACGAAATTCGTACCCCTATGAACTCGATTATTGGCTTTACAAAAGTGGTATTGAAAACCGATCTTACCGCAAAACAAAAAGAGTATCTAACGGCGATCCAAATGAGCGGCGATGCCTTGATCGTACTCATCAACGACATACTGGATTTGGCCAAAGTGGAGTCGGGTAAAATGACTTTTGAGCAAATACCGTTCAATATGGCCACATCATTGTCCAATATGATACATTTGTTTGATGCCAAAGCACAAGAAAAAAACATAACGCTAACGCTGGAACACGACCCAAAGATTCCAGAAGTATTGCTCGGCGATCCGATCCGACTACATCAAATTGTACTCAATTTGTTGAGCAATGCTGTGAAATTTACGATGCAAGGAAGTATTAATGTCTCCGCTCATGTACTCGAAGAAAACGACGAAGTAGCAAAAATTGAAATTTCGGTAAAGGATACCGGTGTCGGCATTGATGCCCATAATATCAATACTATTTTTGATAATTTTCAACAGGCATCCATCGAAACTTCAAGGAAATACGGCGGTACCGGACTCGGATTGGCTATTGCGAAACAATTAGTCGAACAACAAAACGGTAGTATTCACGTCAAAAGCATCATAGATAAAGGATCTACATTCTCTTTTATCCTGAATTTCAAAAAAACAAATGAAAAAGCAGCCTTAGAAACGGTTGGTATCGAACTTGATCAAGACATTAAACACATTAAGGTATTAGTCGTTGAAGACATGCCGCTCAATCAACTATTGATAAAAACGCTTTTGGATGATTTTGGATTCGACCGCGACATTGTTGATAACGGAAAAATAGCCATCGAACGCTTAAAAACAAAATCTTATGACATCATTTTGATGGACTTACAAATGCCCGAAATGAATGGCTTTGAAGCCACTGAATACATCCGAAATACACTCCGCTCCCGTACCCCTATCATTGCGCTCACCGCAGATGTTACTTCGGCTGATTTAGCAAAAAGTTCTGCCGTGGGTATGGATGATTACGTCGCAAAACCAATTGATGAAAAGGTGTTATACCAAAAAATTATTGCATTGGTACAAAAAAATACCCCAAAATTGAGCGAGACAAAAGCAGAAGTCTTGGAAATTGAACAAATATCTTATACCAACCTAAATTATTTGCGCCAGCGCACCCAAAATAATTCTGGTACAATATTGGAGATAATTGCGGCTTATCTCGATCAAACGCCCCCGTTGATTCATACGATGAAACAGAGCTTTATAGAAAAAAACTGGAATACCTTACACGCTACTGTCCATAAAATGCTACCTTCCTTCAATATTGTAGGCATCCACACCGATTTTGAAATTATGGCCCACAAAGTGATTGAATTTGCCCGCTCCGAACAACAACAACAAGACGGCATTGAAGACATTGTGTTGCAACTCGAAAATGTTTGTTTGCAAGCCTGCAAAGAATTAGAGGCTGCTGCAAAGATGATGAAACAAACACAATAGTGGCCAAATACTTATATGTAAATCATGTAAGTTTTCCACAAAAGTGTGTAAGAGGCAGTCTATGGATACGGCCTAACTTTGCAGTCTAATAAAGCATAGAAGATGCAAAAAACAATATTATTGATTGAAGATAACACCGAAATCCTCGATAATTTGAGTGAATTTTTGGAACTGCAAGGATATGCAACACTTTTAGCCAAAAGTGGAAAAATGGGAATAGAATTGGCAGAAAGATTTATTCCAGACTTAATTATTTGTGATGTATTGATGCACGGAATGGATGGTCATGAGGTGCTGCTTCATCTATTATCCTGTTCCAAAACCAATAAAATCCCTTTTGTTTTTAGCACTTCGTTATGCGAATCTTGTGATAAACGCGATGCTTTGTTATTGGGAGCCGATGATTACCTTGTAAAACCATTTCAGTTGGAAATACTTTTGGGAGTAACTAAAAAATGGTTAAAATTAGGAACAAGAAGGGTAATCTGCTCCGATCCATCCGATGCTATTTCCTCCTTTTTCTGCCCTAATATGAAAGATACATCTTCGGGGCAATCACGCTTATTTCTTAAATCTCAATTATGAAAATCATTATCAATATCGTCCTATTTTTTGGTTTTTTTAGTGGCACTTACAATAGGTTTGTACCTATTGATCTTCCTGCTTCTGCTAACAAAATAGAAGTTGAAGTGATCGACACTTTAACCAAATCCAATGCCGCAAAAATCTCGGTGGATCACACGTTATTCTACGAAGGAGATACTCTTATATTGCATTTTTCTACTCCGAATGACCCATATTTGGGTGTTATTGACCCTGATGGACATTTCTTTTATATTGTTTTCCCCGACAATGGTGTCTTGGGTGACCTAAAGCCTTATGTGGATAGCAAGCATTTTACAAACATGAGAACGATGAATATTCATACGGCATCCTTCAAGGCCGATCCTTATATTTATGAGGTGGACAAAAATCAACCTGTTTTTACAAAATCGGGTGATTATACCTTTATTATGGGGCAAAACTTGCATGTGGATGATCCAAAGATGCTGGATCACTTGCTGGTTCATTATAAACGTGGATCTAAACTAGAATTGATGGCTGGGGTTTGTGCTGAAAAATTATGATTATTTTGTATATTTAAAATCGTATATTGTACAGACGTTGCGTGTACAGACGTTGCGTGTACAGACGTTGCATTGCAACGTCTCTACGCGCGCCGCCGATATTCCATCCAAACCACCCCCAAATACCCCCCCATCAAAACACCATTGCCCAATAACGGCAACCCCGTCCCCGGTAATAATGGTTTAATCCACAGGCTCACCATATACAAAACCAATGCAAGCCCCACAAACGCCCCCATCCGAGCCAGTGGGTAAGGCACAGGATGCAACACCCGCCCAGTCCACCAAGTAGCACCACTCATAAAAATATAACAAGCCAAGGTAGCCCAAGCAGCACCCATATAACCCATCAATGGCACCCACCAAATATTCAACAATAAGGTGAGTAATGCCCCGAAAATAGAAATCCAAGCACCTGTCATGGTACGATCCTTCAAGCGGTACCATACCGAAAAATTATAAAAAAGACCCAAAAACAAGTTGGCCAACAGCAGCACAGGCACAGCATCTAAGCCAGATTGGAATCTGCTGCCCAAAAACCACTTAATAATATCCAAAAACAACAGAATACCCAGCATACCTACCGTCCCAATAATCGTAAACCATTTGGTGGAATCGGCTTGTAGTTTTAACGAATCTGCATTTTGAGCCGTACGAAAGAAAAACGGCTCGGCTGCATAGCGGTAGGCTTGGGTGAATAACGTAATCATCATGGCCAGTTTGTAAGTCGCACTATAAATGCCCAAAGTCGCCATATTTTCCTTGTCAGTACCCGTCAATAAATACGGCATGACAGCCCGATCGAGCATTTCATTGGCAATACCTGCAAATCCGGCAATCATGAGCGGAGCCGCATAACGGATCATTTTTTTCCATAGTACCCAATCAAAATGTAGTTGAATGCGCCGTATTTGAGGCAAAAGAAACAGCACTGTTACCGCGCTGGCGATCAAATTGGACAAAAATACATAACCAACGCCCACTTGAGGCGACCACACGGCATTTATCCAACTAAAGCCCTGCGTTGCCGCCCAAGGGCAAACTACCAACCAAAACAAAGTAAAGAGAATATTTACACCAATATTGAGCAACCGAGCCGCTACAAAATGCCGCGGACGCTGCTCCAATCGCAATTTTGCAAAAGGCAGTTCACACAAACAATCCAGCCCAATAATCAGTGCAAAATAACGGATATACTCTGGATGCGCCGCGTATTGCAGCCAATCCGCAATGGTACCCGAAAATAATAGAATACTCGCAACCAGTAGGGTAGTGCTGCCTATAAGCGATAACATCGCGGTGGAATACACATTTTGGCGATCCGTTTGCTCATTGCCAAAACGAAAAAATGCCGACTCGAGCCGGTACGAAAAAAGTACCATGAGAAAGCCCGAGTAGGCATATAATTGACTAACAACGCCATATTCGCCAGGTGCAAATACGCGGGTATAGAGAGGGACTAATATTAAATAGTTGATAAATCGGCCAATGATGCTGCTTAGTCCGTACAAAGCAGTTTCGCCAGCCAATTTCTTTAACAAACTCATAGATTATGCCATTTCCTGCACAACCTCCGTAACTTCCGGTACCATACGCTTGAGCATACCTTCGATACCAGTTTTCAACGTCACCGTAGATGAAGGACAGCCGCTGCAAGAACCCTGCATTTGAACGTGTACAACACCTTTATCATACGATTTGAATTCGATGTTACCACCATCGCTTTCAACAGCAGGTTTGACATACATATCGATCAAATCCTTGATTTTGCGTGCAATTTCGCCATCTTCGCCCGTAAATTGGCCGGCAACACTGGCGGCTTCTTCTTGAGCAGCAAATTCAGCGTAACCATCTTTTACGATAACACCATCCTGTTCAACATAGGTTTTCAGGAATTCTTTGATTTTTAACATAATATCGCTCCATTCGTAGTTGAATTCCTTCATAATGGTGACGTAATTATTGTTAAAATACACGCTTTTGATATACGGCAAAGCGAGTAGGCTATTGGCCAATGGACTCCATTCAGCGGCAATATCCGCGTCTTTGAAATCGGCAATACCTTTATATAAGAGGCGATTGGTAACGTATTTCAACGCCTCAGGGTTAGGGGTCTGCTCGGTATAGAGCATGACCGGACTTTTAGTTATAGTTTCCATGTTTATGAAACACTCTTTTTTTAATTTTGTTGGCACTAAAGAACGACAAAACAATAATTTATCACTTTTTGGCTGATTCCTTTCTTCTCATACGGCCTATCTTTTTCGTTAAATAGCCCCACTATTTGCAGAAAAAGATACTTGTCTGAGTAAAAAGTTATCTACCCAAAAAGCGATAAATTATTATTTTGTCGTTCCAAAGGTACAGCAATCAACCCAATATTTCTTCATCCCCCAAAGCCGGGATGCAGACATCTTTAAAACCTTTGTCCAGCAAGAACGCTTTCCATGGCTCTTGGCGTTCGGCTGTGCCGTGTACCAACCATACTTTTTTGGCTGTATCTATTTGATTTTTAATTACTTGAAACATTTCTGACTGGTCGCCATGTGCCGAAAAACCATCCATAATTTCTACACTAGCCAACACTTGTTTTTCTTGGTTAAAAACATGGATAGATTTTGCCCCATCGCGCAATTCAGCACCCAAAGTACCCGGCGAGCAATAGCCTACCATCAAAAAAGTGCAGCAAGGGTCTTCTATATTATTGGCCAAATGGTGTTTTACCCGACCGGCATTCAGCATACCCGAAGACGCGATGATAATGCAAGGTTCTGGTCTTTGGTTGAGTGCTTTACTCTCTTCTACATCGCGGATATAAATGAGGCTATTGAAGCCAAAAGGATTCTCATCGGTCAACATATACTCGTGCAATTCCGCGTCAAAACATTCGGGGTGCTTGATAAATATTTCCGTGGCATTCACCGATAAAGGGCTGTCAATATACACCGGAATTTCCGGTAAACTACCTGCTTGATGCAATTGATCC
>JAAFHO010000140.1 GCA_013297575.1 Chitinophagales bacterium | reverse complement strand
CGGTAATCGTTACAGTATAAAAACCGACGGCAAGATTGTCGATACTAGGCCCAGTAGCACCCGCTTGCCAATCTATATCCAAGTTGCCCGTACCACCCGAAACAATCAGGTCAATTTGTCCGTCAGTGGCTGTATTGGTACTGGTTGGCGTTATTTGGGCAGTTACTTCGATGGGTAATGGATCGGTAACGCTCACCTGCCAGTTGATGCTACAACCAAAGCCATCGGTAAGTGTACCGCGATAATTACCCGCCGATAAGCCACTGATACCGGGGAAAGTAGTGCCATCCTCCCAAGCCCATTGGAATGGCTGTGCTGCATTACCGGGGAGGATAGTGATCTCACCATCATTAGCCTCGTAACAAGTAATGTCTTGGAAATCGAAACCAATGGTGAGTGTACCCGTGGTGGTGACTTGCACTGTGTTGGTGCTAGAACAACCGTGTACGTCTGTTACGGTAGCGGCATAGAAACCAGCAGGTATATTGGTGAGTAAACTATCCGTTTTTTGATTATTCCAAGCATATTGTAGCGGAAAAGCGGTGCTTGCTACTAAAAAACTTGCTGTGCCGCCTGCTGCTGTACCACAAATAACAGGTGTCATAATGGGTGATAACACCGGTGCTGCTTGTTCTGGGACAAGTAGGGTCGTCACCGTTGTTCGGCTTTTACTATCTGTGATGGTGGCAGTATAAGTGCCGGGTGACAAATCCGTCAATACTGGTTGTGAGGGTGCTGGTTGCTGACTCCATAAATAGGTTACGGGTGGGCAAGCGGCTATGCCCGATAGATCTATACTACCCGATGCAGTCCCTTTGCAAGCACCAAGCACCACGGGAGGGCTATTGTACTCCAATTTACCCATTTCATAAGCACCTAAATCCACATTACCATATTGGATACGTGACTGCCCCGATAGGTCGGTGCTGCCCAAAACATAGCCATTGTTACCTGTATTGATCGCAGGTGAGCAAGGCTGTAGCCTCAAATCATTTAAATCTGGCGCAATAAATAACGGATTGGTATCCCATTGGTTATTGCTCATATTCCAATTGGCTGCATAAGAAGGCAGGGGCTTGTTGCTGAGGTTGTTGTGGAAATTGACTTGGAAATTATTGATTTGGTCAAAACCCTGAATTAATCTATAAGATGGGAAATTTTCAAAACCATTGATATCAAAAATAGTGTTCTCAATAGTTATAATATTAGGCTGACCATATATAACTAAGGCAAGGTTTTGAATGGTCGAATTAATGATTTTGATACGATCTCCATTAGGGAAACTTCCAAAATAAAATTTAGGGAAATCATTAATAATTGTCCCCGGCACATAATTGGGTACAAAAATAGACGAATTGGACAATGTATTGTAAATTGCTCTGTAAGAGCCTATACTTACGAATATCCCCGTACCAGAAGAAATTAATTCAATATACAGTTGATCGGAGCGCATTTTGTAAGCATTGGGAAGGAAAATAATCGTATTACGATTCCTGACTAATCTATTGTTTAGGAATAAATGCCCCAATTGATTGGTCGTATCTAAATCTTCGTCCACCCCTTCCCATGAAAATACTCCACTATTTTCGATAAACTGGGTATTAGTAATATTGAAAAAAAGATTATTGCTTGATAGGTCTACTGGATCATTTCCAATCGAGCTTGCAAGTGGATTATAAAATAAATTATTTTCTATTCCACTGTTACGTATTTCGCAGGAGTCGATATTGATAAATATGTTATTAGTAGTAAACTTTATTATACAGATATCATTTGCCCTTGGAGTACCACCGCCAACACCATGAATATTAGAGCGGAAGGTACAATGTACAAAATCGATTGTGTCTCCTTCTATGTCAGAATAAAGATATACTGCTCCAGAAGTGCGTATGGCATTAAAACTAAACTCACAACCGTAAAAATCAATACCATTATTGGTCGTTAACCCTCCTTTCCGAGCAATACAAGCCCCTCTGTAAAGTGCTTTATTATACGAAAATCGGCAATATTCAAACTTGGGTGCTATTTGTCCTGTACCACCACCATTTACAAAAACAGCCCCGCCGTCGTACTGTGCATAGTTATGCTCAAATACACAATGTCGGATTGTTGGGAAGGCAATACCGTTATAACCCATTATGAGTAATCCTGCGCCCGAACCACCCAACTCGCCATCGTAGCTGTTGGATTTATCGGATTGTCCGTACTGAAAATGAAAACCATCTACCAAGGTGTTTTTGTCGGGATGGAGGAGGTAAAGGAGGTTATAACTATTATCGAGGCTATCGCCCTGTACGCCAATATCACCGTCCAAAAAACTGGGGTGCGCTGCTATATCTCGTTCTGCTGCACTAAGTTCTGTAGCTGCAAAACTGCCCAATAAACGCACTCCGGAGGCCAATTCAAAATGGGCATTACGATCGGTAGTGGCACTTGGGCGGTATTTGCCCTCTGCTACCCATATTTCATCGCCTGCTACCGATAGGGCTAGTGCATCGTGGAGGTTGGTAAAAGCATTTGTCCAAGAAGTACCCGTGTTTTGCCCAGAGGCTTGTTGATCTACATAATAGCGGGTGGGCTGCGCAGCAAGTGCGGTGCAAAAGAACAGGAATACTAGGATATGTATCGGATTATATTTCATGTTAATGTACATTGAGTAGAGGATGAAAATTGCGGCATCAATTGAACATTTAGCGTTTAAAATTTATAATTAAAAATACTTAATTTTAAACTCTAAATGTTCAATGTTAAAATTGATACCGCCCTTATAATACTATTGTTTTACCAGTCTAATACGTTGCACTTCGGTAGCGGTACGCAATTGGATATCGTAATGCCCCGGTGCTAATACCGTGGATAATTGCGCAGAAGTAATCGCATTTGTACCCTGAATAAGAGTGATATGCTGGTTCAAAACGGTCTTGCCGGAAAGATCAAAAATAGAAAGATCTGCATCCTGTGCTGTATCGCTTTGTATATTGAGCCTAAAGTGTCCCGTGGTTGGGTTGGGATATACAGCCAATTGGGCTGTTTGTGGTGCGCTGTTCTTTTGCTTGCCGGGTTTGAGTGCAGAACGTTCGGTTTGCCCCAAGGTAAGTTGGAAAGGTGTACCATTATGGTCAAACAACAGCGATGGAATGCCCCCATTTTCTGACCGATTGATTGAAAACAAAGGCGCATCGGTGTCTTTTCTATTTTGGAGCAGGCGTATCTTTACTTTACAGATGGGAGTACCATCTACTGCTTGTAGGCTGTTCACGGCATCCCACCAAATCAAACGGATATTGCCGGGTGTTACGATATTCCAGCCCCTGTTTTCGGTAGTAAAAGGAAATGGATCGGGGGTTTCCCATACCAGATCTTCGATAGTGAACGCAGCAGGGTCGTAGGATAAATCCACTTGTAGCCCATCTATACGACCCGATTGGTGCGCTGCTAAAGGAATTTCCAATACAGTCCCTTTTTTACCGAGTTCCTGCACTTGACCCAATTGCCATTCTTGTGTATTTCGATCTTCTATTTGGCTGTCTATAATATTACTCGGGACGGCAGTTCCATCTATATCTCCTACTTTTACACCAATAAACGCCGCTGTACGTTGTTCTATTTGGGTACTAGGAAGAATGAATGAGGCAAATTCCTGCGCCATAAATTTATTAGGAGATGGTATAGAGGGATATTCTACTAGTGCTCCAAACGGGTTTGCTGGATTTGACAGAGGAGGGGTATTTATTGCTTTTTTATCAAAGTATCTCCAAGAGTTGGCATTTGGAAGAGAAGGATATGACCCAAGTATTAGCTTCCTTAACTCTACAATATCGAATGTCGTAACAGTATTTGACATGTTAGCATCCGCAGCGATAAGATTGAAAGTAGTAAGCGGTGCTAATCCTAGAATATGCCGACTAATTAAGATCAGATCAAAAGTATTCACTCCATTCAATGGGTCAATGGTACTTTTTAATACAATATTCTGTGTATTGCCCGGTGATAGGCAAGAACAGAAAGAAGCGGATGCGTTAGCGGTAATGCCTTGGGTCTGGCAATTAGGGTTGGAAAAACTTGGGTTATAATTGACATAGTAGTTCCAGTTTTCGATACCTGCACCAGTTTGGTCTTCTGCGGTTATCCGTGCCAGTTTAAGTATTGATGTTTCATTTATTTCGAAGTTTGGTGTACTATCTCCGAGGAAATATTCATGCTTTATCGTTAGATAATTGGCCTCATAGCCTTGGATAGGCAACTTGTTCGTACGATACTGTGCATTAACAGATGGAATAATATACAAAAACAAAAGTAGTATAAGGGATTTTTTCATATCGTTTTTACTATTTTTCAATTATGCTGGAAAGTGGAAATAGGGTGTTTCGTCTTAAGCATGTTATTTTGTGAAAGACAATGCAAATATAGTGTATTTTTATCGAATGCAATATGTCCTCTAGTTTTTTTTAAATATTTAAAAAAGATCAGCAAATACAAATAACAATGGCCACCTCGGGTTTTCGAGATGGCCATTGTTCATCTTATTAATAGACACAAAGCGTCCTTATCCTACACCAAAATAGTCGCCTTTGTAGCATCAAGCATTTCACGCGCTTGTGCGAGCGAGTCCGCTTGCGCATACACGCGCAACACTGGTTCGGTACCCGAAGCACGCATCATAATCCATTTGTCACCACCGAGGCGGAATTTCCAGCCGTCGAAATCTTCCATAGATTCCACTTTGTATTTGCCAAATGCCTTGTATCCACCTGATTTACAAGCGGCTACAATGGCTTGTTTTTGTGCGTCGGTGATGTGTAGGTCGTCGCGTTCGAAAGCGAATGTGCCTACAATATCATAGACTTCCTGTACAAGTCCTTTGATTGTTTTACCCGTTTTGGCCATAAATTCAAAGATCAGCAGACCCATCCAAACACCATCGCGCTCGGGAATATGGCCTTTTACCGCCAAGCCGCCGGATTCCTCACCACCAACAAGTACATCTTCGTTGACCATAATTTCGGCGATATACTTAAAGCCGATTTTGGTCATTTCTACGGGCAAACCAAATATATCGGCCATTTTTTTCATCTTGTCCGTTACAGAGAAGGTGAATACCACTTTGCCGTCCATTTTTTTGTACTTGTGGAGGTACAACAATAATATGAGTAATAGGTGATGGCTGTCCACAAACACACCATCTTCGTCGTACATACCAATACGATCTGCATCGCCATCATTGGCTAGACCTGCCGTAATTTTTGGATTTTTGCGTACCGTCTCGCTCAAAAGTCTCAAGTTGCGGTCGATAGGCTCAGGTGCTTGTCCGTGCATACCTGGATTCCAGTCGCAGTGCAAGAATACGCATTTAGGCAAAAGTTTTCGTACGGCGTTTTGGCCGGAGCCATACATCGCGTCATAAGCAATTTTGCCAGCACTTTTTTTAATAGCCACCAGATCGAATGCTTTTCTTGCATGACGGAGGTACATCGTTTCGAGGTCAGCATCCACGAGGAGTTTTTTCTTGACCAATTCGCCTATCGTTGGGAGCGATTGGAGGGAGCATACTTCGGGGATCAAAGCCTCTACTTGTGCCACATCTGATGGGATCATCGGGCCACCATAAGATGCTTTGAGTTTGTAGCCATTGTACGAGGGCGGGTTATGGCTTGCGGTAATCACAATACCCAATCCACTTTTGGTTTTTACGACTCCCAAAGAGACCATTGGAGTAGAGACAAAACTCGTGGAAACGTGGCATTTGATGCCATAAGCGCCCAAAACACGCGCTGTAACCTGGGTGAACAACAAGCCTCCAAAGCGGCAATCATAACCGATCACGGCGCTTTTCATCTTGTTCTTTTTCATAAACAACGCGGTGCCCTCGGCCACGCGCATTACGTTGTCAACGGTATATTCGTCGGCGATAATGGCTCGCCAGCCGTCTGTACCAAATTTGATGGGAACTGCCATTTTTTTAGATTGTATTGTTGTTTAATGAGGTACTTAGGGATGCCCCAAGGCCCTCTGTTTTGTTTGCGATGCGCAAATGTATTTTAAACATAGGTAGAATTATAGCACTTTTTCAAAAAAAGAAATTTCCTTTGCACCGTGACAGATACTTACAGACATAAAGGGATGCGTAAACAGCTCGTAGAAGCGCTCCGACAAAGGGGTATTTCTGACGATGCTGTATTGGCTGCCATTGGTGCCGTGCCGCGCCATTTCTTTTTGGATAAAGCCTTTGAAGAACATGCTTATGAGGACAAACCGTTCCCTATTGGCAACAAACAGACCATTTCACAGCCATTTACGGTGGCTTACCAATCGGCGTTGCTGGAAATAAGACCCGGTGATCGGGTACTCGAAATTGGGACGGGATCGGGTTATCAGGCGGCTATTTTGGCCGCTTTAGGTGCGCAAGTGTTTACTGTGGAGCGACAAGAAATGCTCTTCCATAAAACACAAGATTTATTAGCGCGGCTTAAATTTAAAACGATCCGCTGTTTTTTTCGCGATGGAATGTTGGGGCTTCCTGAGCATGCACCATTTAACAAAATTGTGGTTACAGCCGGGGCTATTAATGTGCCTGAATCGCTGCTAGAACAACTCGCTCCGATGGGCATACTCGTGATTCCTGTAGGCAAAGAAGAACAGCAAATGATGCGAATATGGCGCACGGAGCGCAATACCTTCAAAACGGAAAGTTTGGATATTTTTCGGTTTGTCCCGTTCCTGGGAGGTGTCGAGCGGAAATAGTAAAAACTAGGGCCACTCAATAATAAGCCCAGCATAGACTAATCCACCACCAAAGCCAAACATCATAATTTTATCCCCCGATTTTACTTTTCCTTCGCGAATACCCCTGTGCAATGCCAGTGGAATAGAGGCCGACGAGGTATTGCCGTAAATAGTAATACTCTCGAGTGTTTTCTCCATCGGGAAACCTGAATTATTGCACAGCGCATCAATAATACGCAGGTTAGCGCTGTGTGGCACAAACCAATCTATATCGTCCATTGTCCAGCCCAAAGTGGCGGGAAGTGTTGCCATGTGTTGACTGATGGTATTTACGGCCCATTTGAACACAGCACGTCCATTTTGGTGGATAAATCCATCTACAACAATATCTTGGCCATTGACACGGTTACGGCGTGTGGATAGGTACAGGTCTTTTCCTCCATCGCCTTGGCTACCCGTTACGGCGGCAAGGATATTGGTTTTTTCGGCTGCTTCCACCAATACTGCACCTGCGCCGTCGCCAAAGAGGATACAAGAGGTGCGATCTTCGTAATTGGTGACTTTGGTGAGTGTTTCGCCTCCAAAAACCAATATTTTACGGTGCGTGCCTGCTGCAATTAGCCCTTTTGCAAGGATAATTGCATAAGCAAAGCCAGCGCAAGCCGCAGAAATATCAATAGCCCCTGCGGAGGGAATATTGAGTTTGTTTTGGATTTGGGAAGCGATACTTGGCATCACCTGATCGGGTGTTACGGTCGCAACGATAATAAAGTCAACATCCTCAAAAGAGCACCCCGTCTCTTCCTGCAAGTTTTTGGCAGCACCAAGGCAAAGGTGTGACGTGTATTCGTTTTCTGCCGCAAAATGCCTGGTTTTGATACCCGTACGGCTTTGAATCCATTCATCATTGGTTTCAATAATGGATTCAAAATAATGATTATCAATTTTTTTTTCTGGGACAAACGTGCCAATTCCAGTGACTTTTGCGTGCAGCATATATTAAATTATTTGCTTTTTTTTCAATGAAAAAAATCATGTTATTGCCAAACAAATACGATGTGTTGTTCAACGCCTTCTCCAAGGCTAAGCGCAACGGGGCAAGAACGTCCGGCGGTTTCCAATATTTTTTGGGTACGTTCGTCGTATTCGTGTGGAGGCATAAGGAGTTTAATCTCCACTGCACCGATACGCCTTGGATTGGCCGCCATAATTTTAGTAATTTCGGCTTTTGTGCCATCTATATTAACGCCGTGGTTACGTGCGCTGATCCCCATAATGGTGATCATACAAGATGCCAAAGACGTAGCACAAAGATCGGTAGGCGAAAAGGCCTCCCCGCGCCCTTGGTTGTCGGTAGGTGCGTCGGTAATAATAGTAGTACCCGATTGGAGGTGTACAGCCTCTGTCCGTAAATCTCCGAGATAAGTAACTGTCGATGTCATTTTTTGAAAATTTTGGTAAAGGTAGGGCAAGAAATGCGGAATAATAAGATACTGTAAGGATAATGTTAAAAAAGCTATACTAATTAATACATCAATGCGTGTACTTTTGCGGCGTTATTATCCTTTGTAACGATAAATTTAAGTACTTCAATATTAAATGAGCATCATTATCGCAGTTGACGGACACTCCTCGTGTGGCAAAAGTACTTTGGCTAAAGCATTGGCCAAACACTTACACTATGTATATGGCGATTCGGGTGCCATGTATAGGGCTGTTACCCTCTATTTTCTGAATAATTTGGTGAATTATCACGATGTGCAGGCCGTAACGGAGGCTTTGGGCAATATTAAAATTCGCTTCAAACGCATTGAAGGACAAAATACTACTTTTCTCAACGACGAAAATGTAGAACGCGAAATACGCACCATGCGGATCAGTGAGCATGTAAGTCCTGTTTCTACTATTCCAGTTGTACGGCGTGCTATGGTAGAGCAACAACAGCACATGGGCAAAAAACGCGGGATCGTAATGGATGGCCGCGATATAAGCACGGTGGTTTTTCCCGATGCCGAACTAAAAATATACCTCACTGCCGAGGCCGATGTGCGGACCAGCAGAAGGCATTTGGAACTGGCTTCAAAGGGTATTGATGCAGATTGGGCAGAAATAAAACATAATTTACTGGAGCGCGACCGTATTGATTCCACGCGCTTTGATAGTCCGTTGCGCCAAGCACCCGATGCGGTGGTGATTGATAATACCTTTTTGTCGGAAGAGGAACAGTTTGAACTGGCATTGAATTATGCGCGGGAACGGGGCGCATAACGGGTTTAGATCAAGGCTGGCATCAAAAATAAAGTTGCATTTCTAAAATACACGTAAATTTGCTCCACGAAGTTAAAAATCCATATTTTCATGGCGAAATATCAACAAAATAATAAAGAGAATAAAAAAAATGCTGGTTCTTACAATAAAAACCAAGATAAAGCACCGATTCCGAATACAACCAGTTCCAGCCTATCTTCCAATGCGCCTTACTGGTTGGCGGCGGCTATGGCTTTAGTGGGCTGTTTGTTGTATGCCAATACCCTTTTTCACGATTTTACTTTAGATGATTTTGGAGCGATTAAAGAGAACTGGATCGTAAAAAGCGGTTTCAAAAACTGGGGACTGCTTTGGAGTACCGAATACCGCTTTGGTTCATGGGCAAGTCCGGGTTCGTTATACCGTCCGCTTACCCTCGCCATGTTTTCCATTGAATGGCAAATCAAAAATGGCCCGATGGTGGGGCATTTGTTCAATATTTTGTATTATGGCCTTACGGGTTATGTGCTTTGGAACACTTTGCGCCGAGTACTATCGGATTATTCCTGGACGCTTGCGGCATTGACTACGCTACTGTTTATGATGCACCCTGTTCATACGGAGGTGGTGGCCAATATCAAAAGTCGCGATGAAATTATTTCTTTGTTGTGTAGTATTAGCGCGATCAATTTTTTGTGGCGTTATTTTGAAAACGATGACAAAAAGTGGTTGTATGCCGCCTTGGGAATCTATGGACTTGGGATGTTTGCCAAAGAAAGTGGTATCACGTTTTTAGCGGTTTTCCCGCTTACCATGTGGTTTTTCTCGAAGCGTCCTTTGAGCGAAATCGTAAAAATTGCTGCCCTTTTTCTTCTTCCAGCATTGGTATTTTTAGGGATTCGCTACAAAGTGCTGAGCGCACAGAACTATACTGAAACCTATTCAATTTTAGATAATTTTATTGTAGGTGCTAAAACCAGCGCATCGCGTTTTGCATCAGCCATGATGATGTGTTGGGAGTACTTGCGCGTGCTTATTTTGCCACATCCATTGGTGAGTGATCGCGGTTATCCACAGATGTCGGCGGTTACTTTTTCCGATTGGCGGGCAATAGCAGGTGCTTTGACCTATTTTGGTATGGGTATTTGGGCATTGATGAATATTGGCAAAAAGCATATCTTATCGTATGCTATTTTGATTTATTTGGTTACGTTTTCGTTGTTTAGCAATGTCATTATCCTCATTGGTACTTCTTATGGCGAGCGTTTGTTGTATGCGCCGTCATTGGGTTTTGCTTTGGCATTGGCGTGGGTATTGCATCGGTTTTTTGGGAATTTGGACAAAACACAAGAGACAACCTTCAATAACACAACGTTGTGGACAGTAGCGGGTATTATTTTGGCGGCATTTGCATTCAAAACAATGG
>JAAFHO010000014.1 GCA_013297575.1 Chitinophagales bacterium | reverse complement strand
TTTGGCATCGCGCATGCTGAGCCATTTGTTAGAAGCATGGTACAATGCCACCTGACTTTGCCAGGGCAATGCGCCATTGTTGCGCGCAATACGCCAGTAATAATCGCTGTCCTTGGCACGGCCATTGGCAATAAAAAACTCGGAAGCAGTGCGGGAAACGTGGATATTGGCATCAGTAATGGCCGGAATAACCAATTGGCGAACGGTATCGTAATCAAATTTACTCAGCGCATTGATGATATTACATTTTACACGCCAGTCTTGTTCTGTATGAATGGCGGACGATAATAGGCGAAAAGCAGGGCCAGTCTGTGACTTTCCGATGCCTTTGGCCAAAGCCATCCGAATATCGGGGTCTTGCGCACGCACGTATGCGGCTGCGATCTGAACGGCTTGACTACTATCGGGGACAAGCCCTTCTGTCCGTGCTAAATAATGAGCGGCCATTAAACGCGCTGGTTCGGGTATTTTCTCATTAGCACAGTATTTAACCATGAGATCGGTGGCCGCTGGATCTGTAATTTTGCGTTGTCCAAAACGGTATATTGCCCTGCATTGGCCTTGTAACAACAGCGTATCGGAAGGTTGATAGGTGGTTACGGCTGCTATGTTTTTGAGGGAATTTAAGGTGCCACATTTGCCAATGGCTTCCAGAATAACGGCATTGAACCGTTGTTGCTGCGACATGGAATCGCCTTGTGCAAACCCATTGATTAAAGGTATTTCTGCCTGCCGTGCACCCGTTTGACCCAGCGCAAAAGCAGCAGCGATACGTACTTCATCCACCGGATCGCGCAACAAAGCACTCAAAGGTTGTACAACACTAGAGTCGCCAATGGAGGTGAAGGAAAGTGCCGCGACATACCGCAATGTAGCATCTGGATTTTTTAAGTAAACGAGTAAACTGTCTTTTATATGCCGTTCTCTAAAATCAAATACGCGTTGCACTTGTTTATTGGTCAAATCAACAGATACCTTGGTGGTGGTACCATTTTTTTTATCAGTACCAGGTGGTACGCATGCCGATAAAAGGAGGGTAAGTAGAATAAATAATTTTGCAGTAAAAGCGAAATAGCGCATAGGTCGTGTACAAACTGGATAAGCAGCAAAGGTAGCCCTATTTTTGAATTGATTTGGTTTTTTCACTTTGCTTAGCGTTTAATACAAGCCCTCATAGACCTTTTGGGCAGGGCCACAAAGCCATATATCGGTAAATTTGCCCTGATCTGTGGCAAAAAGGCGCACACCAAGGTCGCCACCCAAGGCCGAAACTGGAATATATTGGTTGCCTTGCAGGCCGTTGCGCAGGCTATATGCGAGTGCGGCGGCGGTAACACCTGTGCCACAGGCGAGGGTTTCGTCTTCCACACCACGTTCGTAGGTACGGTCGTTTGTACTGGAGGCTACTAAATTAACATTGATGCCTTTGTCCTTAAATCTATCAGAATATCGAATGGCGCGCCCCTCGGCCACCATATCCTTCTCTTGAAGCCCCGAAACAAACGAAATATAGTGGGGCGAACCTGTGTTTAACACAAAAACAGTATCGCTCAGTCGTTCTATACTGGTCACATCATTCATGTGAAGTTCTACCCAATCGAGTCCGGGTTGTCCATCAATGGCTGGGGGGATTACTGCTTCATGCGGCCCATCTATGGCCAAAAAGCGAAATTTTTCTTGTGTGAGTCTTAAATGTTTGGCAAAAGCCGTAAAACAGCGGCCGCCATTTCCGCAAAGGGTGCTTTCGCCGCCATCGGAATTGAAATAAACCATTTCCACACCGTATACCTCGTGGTGTTGTAACAAAATAAGACCATCGCCGCCGATACCAAACCTTCGGTGGCACATTTGAGCCACTAATGTTTTATCGGTACGCTGTATCCATGTTTTTTCTCGCTGGTCGATCATAATAAAATCGTTACCTGCGCCATGGTATTTTGTAAATGGGATAGGCATTTTTTGGAAAACGTTTAAAATTTAAGTACTTGCAAAATAGAGTATGGTACTAATTGGTTACTTACAATCAGCGCTTACACCTCCAACAAAACGTTCGACCACCTTAATGTCAATGGCTGTTTCTGCGCCTTTAAACCCTTTAATATCCTCGTCTTTTATGGTATTAACATACTTTTCGCGGTATTGTTTGGCCAAAGGAAGGTACGACCAATGCCATTTTTCTTCATGGTAACCATAGGGGCGGGCTTCGCCAATGGGGGTATAAGGTTGGCCAAAATCGTATTGAGCGGCGTGTGTTACGAGCCATTGATACACTTTGGCGTGTACGCCTTTACCTTCAAAGGAAGGGTTATTGAGGTCGTTCAAATCAATATCTGTACCCCAATGGTGGCGCGAACTACCGGGCATTGAAGAATATTCCAAGATGCGTAAAGCGCGATCAACTGGCGCTTTGGTATCCGCAAAACGCGTCCATTTTCCTTCCCAAATTGCTTTTTGTTGGTCAAAATTGCGGGTAGAAGATATAATATTAAGACTGATACCGTCTTTTTTGGCCGCATCAAACATTTTTTTAAAGGATTCAAATGCCTCCGATTGCATCATCATACCCGTTTTTGTAGTATATGGTTTACCAACGACGACAAAATCGGGGTTTTTAGAGGGATTGAACCGCCCAGTTAGAAAATCTGTCGTTATTTCAATATTATTTTGAACGGATGGCTGTTGAACGGTATCACTAGGAGTCAGCATTTGTGCATTATTTGCGGCAACTGCCTTTTTTTGCTCCACCGATTGGCAAAACAATAAGACATTGCACAAGGCAAAAAGCAATAAATATCTCATAGATTAATGTTACTGTTGGGCAAGTAATATAATTTTTTGTTCGATATTGGTGGTAGAATAACCTTCTGCAAAGTGCAAGGAACGCACTTCGCCGCCACGCGCCAATACTAGATCGCTACCTACAATTTGTTCTGGTTTCCAGTCGCCACCTTTTACGAGGATATCTGGTTGGAGGGTTTGGATCAAATCATAAGGCGTATCTTCTTCAAAAATGACCACTAAATCCACCATTTGCAGGGCGGCCATTAAAAAAGAACGCGTTTTTTCATCATTAATTGGCCGCCGAGGGCCTTTTAATCGGCTCACCGATGCAGAGGCATTAAGCCCTACCACTAAGCGGTCGCCCAAATTGCGGGCTTCTTCCAAGTATTGTATGTGTCCGTAGTGCAGGATATCGAAGCAACCATTGGTAAATACTACACGTTGGCTATTCGTGTGCCAATCGGCAATGGTTTTTTGGGCATCGCCCTTTAATTGTATTTTATCTTGTATCGATTGCATGTTGTACTTGTTTTTACCGCAAAGGCTTAGCGTACACATTAATTCAACAAACTCCACAATTTATCCTTCAGTACCTGCATGTTTTTGCCCGTCACCGAAGAAATAAATATTGCTTCAATATCAGGTGGTAACGTAGGGCGCAGCAACGATTCAAGATCTTCGTCGATCAAATCGCATTTCGTAACCGCCAACAAACGCGGTTTATCCAACAAATCAGGGTTAAATTCCTCCAATTCGTGGATCAAAATATCGTATTCCTCCGTTAAAGTGCGCTCCGTATCAGCAGGCACCATAAACAGCAACAAACTATTCCGCTCAATATGCCTCAAAAACCGATGCCCAATGCCACGTCCTTCGTGCGCCCCCTCAATAATTCCGGGAATATCGGCCATAATAAACGTTTGTCCCTGACGCACCGATACGATACCCAATTGTGGCACCAAAGTAGTAAACGGATAATCGCCAATTTTAGGTTTTGCAGCAGTCACTGCGCTCAGTAATGTACTTTTACCCGCATTCGGAAAACCAACTAATCCCACATCCGCCAACACTTTCAGTTCGAGGATTGCCCAAGTTTCAGTACCTTCTTCACCAGGTTGTGCGTGGCGCGGTGCTTGGTTGGTAGAATTTTTGAAAAAAGTATTACCCTTTCCCCCACGACCGCCAGGAAACAAGATTTGTCGTTCGCCTTTTTCGGTAATTTCAGTGAGTATTTCACCTGTTTCAGCGTCTTTAACCACTGTCCCGAGCGGCACACGCACCACTATATCCTTACCGTCGGAGCCTGTTTTCATGCCACCTCTACCGCCTTCTCCATCTTCTGCAAAAATGTGTTTGGTATATTTGAGCGAAAGCAGCGTCCATTCCTGCTCGTCTGCTTCTAAAATAATATGACCGCCACGGCCACCATCGCCACCATCCGGACCGCCATTAGGCATAGCAGGGCCACGGAAAAAGTGAACACTTCCCGCACCGCCTTTCCCACTGCGGAACATGATTTTTACATAATCAACAAAATTTTGCTCGGCCATATTTAGTATTGAATTTTGAGTGTTTGTTGAGTCTTATCGAAACATAATATTGAGCCTTGTCGTCGAAAAGCCCTCAACTCCTCATAAAAAGAGCGCGAAGGTACGATAAATTATTAAGAATGACTTATTTTAATTTAATCCCTCAGGAACGAGAAAACAATAAGTTAGCACTCTTGGGTAGATTAATTTTTGCTCAGACAAGTATCTTTTTGTGCGAATAGTGCGGGCTATTTAAACAAAAAGATGGGCAGGATGAGCGGAAAGGAATCAGCCAAGATTGCTAACTTATTGTTTACTCGTTCCTAACTTGTCCGTCGCCAATGGCGATCCATTTCTCTGTCACCAATTTTTCCATGGCGAATGGCCCACGTGCATGTAGTTTTTGGGTTGAAATACCAATTTCGGCGCCCAATCCAAACTCGCCTCCATCGGTAAAACGGGTAGAGGCATTAGAATAAACTGCGGCAGCATCTACTTGGTGAATAAATTGATTACACACACAACTATCTTCTGAAATAATTGCCTCGGAATGGCGCGAAGAATGCTCCCGTATATGCGATAACGCCGATTCCATGTTTTCTACCACCCGGATAGAGCATTTGAAATCCAAAAACTCGCGCCCAAAATCTTCCGGTGTGGCGGCTTTTAAATACGCATAATCAATCGATTTCAAAACAGCAAATGCCGTTTCATCCGCAAAAACCTCTACATTCCATCGTTCAAAATCGGCTTTTAACATCGGCAAAAAAGCCCCTGCTACCGCAATATCTACCAGCACCGTATCCAAGGAATTACACACAGATGGTCTCGAAACCTTTGCATTGACCACAATCCGGTGGGCTTTTTTCAAATCCGCTGCACTGTGTACATAGGTATGACAGACACCCGCGCCCGTCTCTATAGTAGGTACCCGCGAGTGTTGGCGCACAAACTGTATCAACGCCTCCGAACCACGTGGTATAATAACATCTACATAGCGCGTGGCATTAAACAAATCGTGCATCAATGCGCGATCTGTCGGCAACAATGTCACAATTTCCTTAGGCAAACCCATCGTAGACAAACTTTGGTGCACCACTTCTACCAACGCTTTATTGCTGTGCCAAGCCTCCGAACTACCACGCAATACCACGGCATTCCCCGAACGCAAACAAAGCGCGCTTACATCAAGCGTTACATTGGGGCGCGATTCGTAAATGACACCCACTACACCTAGAGGAACGGTTATTTTGCGCAAAATAATCCCATTAGACAAGGTTTTTTCGCTCAACAATGCGCCATCAGGGGCGGGCAAATGCGCCACATCACGTACACTTTGCGCAATTGCGATCAAACGAGATTCATTCAGCATCAAGCGGTCTTTTTTTGGATCTATATCGGACATGCGCTCCAAATCCAAAGCGTTTTCCCTCAGAACGATCGGGATATTGGCCACAATCTGATCGGCCAAGTGCAGCAATAAATCTCTTTTTTGCGCATCGCTACACAAGCGAATAGATGCCGAGGCAATATGTGTTTGTTGGAGTAATTCTAACATTTCTTAGATTAAACAATGACGATTTCATCAGCATGCGCCACTTCAAAGTTTTGCGCTGAAAGGTTGTTTTTAATAGATTCGGACGACTGTTTGGCCCGCGCTAAAGCAATAATTTTCGATTGTGCGTCGCAAAGTTCGATCACATCGCCTTTTTCAAAATTGCCCTTTACCTTGCGCACGCCAACCGCCAAAAGGCTTTTCCTATTTTGAATAGCCTTGGCTGCACCAGTGTCCAAAATGAGTTGTCCAGCGATCAGGCTACCGCTTCCGAGCCATTTTTTACGGGCATTAAGCCCTGATGTTGGCTGCGGTGCAAATACAGTACCAGTAGCCCCATCTAAGCATAAAACAATACCATTGGAGGTGCGGGCATCAAAAAAAACGGTGGTGATGCCCATCCGAGTAGCCAACCGCGTATAGGTCAATTTGGACAACATACCACCCAAGCCCAATGCCGATTTATCGCTGGTCACCAAACCAAAAATAGTGTCGTCAATGACAGGGACAGTCGGTATAATTTGCTTGGATTTGTCCAGTAAACCACCCACCGAAGTACTAATGAGCAAATGGGACGCGCCAAAACCCGTTGCGATCAAAGTGGCTAATTCGTCGTTATCCGAAAACTTCAATTCGAGGTTGCTTACCACATCATTTTCATTGGCGATCGGTATAATTCCATTGTCCCACAGCGTTTCGTAGGTTTCTTTTAATTGCAAAAACTGCTTGCGGTGTGCAAAATGGTGTCTTTCACAAAGGCTTTGGGCAATGGTAATACCCAAGGGTTCAAAATGCCTTGCATAAATTTGCAACAACAAAGGGTTGCCCACGGCTGCCGCGGCTTTCCGCTCGGTCAATGTGCCTTTATAATTTTTAAAATGCCGTTTTCCAGCACCCACAGCACCCGAAGAGACAAGAATAATGCGGTACTGCTGGCTCAGCGCAGCCACTTGTTGGGCAATTGCTTGGATAACGCCTTCATCGGGCGTTCCATCGGGCAGCGTAATGGAGCCCGTTCCAAATTTTATGACAAGAATAGGTAGCGTCATGGCGGCACAAAGGTATTGGAGATTTTGGTTTGAATCGTGCGAAGTTTGGCAGTTTGGTAAAATCTTTGTATATTTGTGTGCGGTTCTTTCGCAAACAATTCATCCAATCATCACCTCATTGGCTTTTTAAACAAGATTTTTAGGTTTACAAAGTCAAACAAATTCAATTTTTAACTATGAAACAGTTCTTTTTTAGCACATTATTCCTTGCGCTCTTTTTGGTATCTTGCACCAAAGACGAAAACACAGCCCCCAATTTTGTAGGGACTTACACGGGCATTTATACCAAAAATGGTATTTCTTTTGAAAATATTACGGCAAAAGTGACCGAAAAAACAAGTACCGAAGTTAATATTGTACTCGATCTAGGGGCAGTCAACAATAACTTAACTGCTACGGCCGATTCAAAAACAAAACTGACCATTCCGACCCAAAAATTGGATAATCAAAATGTTACAGGCACTGGCACCTTAAAAGACGACAAAGAATTATCCTTAACCATTAATTATCCTACTGGAACGCCTGCAACATTTGTAGGGACGAAATAATTCATTTTTACATGACCAAATTTTTTTATTGCCTGCTACTTGTTGTTGGGTGCATCTCGTGTGCACCCAGTAAGACATTGCGCCTTGAAACGGAAAAAATACCCATTGACAGGACTTTTTTGTTCCGTCAAACTACCGTGACCGAGACCGAAATGTACACACCATCCGATGGCCCCAACATCAGTACGCAGACGACGATACAGGATCTTTCCTATCTCTTGCTTCGGCGCAATTCCGATGGTAGCACCTATTGGGAATCTCGATTATTGCGGTACCAAGAAGATAAAACGGAAAATGAACTACCCGTGCATTTTGATTCCGCCAATCCATCTCCCGATGATAACGAGGTTAAAAAAGCCATTTTCGCAGCATTGGACTCCGTGGCTTTCCGATTTATTTTGTCAAAAGAAGGCGAAATTACACAATTTGAAGGCTTGGAGGAAATTTGGGCCAATGTAAGCGCTGCACTGCCTCCAACAGCACGCCCCATTTTCAAAAGCACGATGCAACAGTTTACAGATGGCACCTTTAGCGAAATAGCGAGAAATATGTGGGCTTTTTATCCAAAAAAACCCATAAAAAAAGGGAAAACTTGGGAAAAAACAGCACACCTAAAGATGTTCAATGCCGATAAAAAAAGCACCTATAAACTGGTCAAAGACACGCCTGATTTCGATGAAATAAGTATCGAAAGTATCACAACTGGCGACCCAAACAAACCAGGATCGCTGAAATTAGGCCCTGCTGAAATCTTATACTATTTGAACGGTACGAGCAATGGCTCTATCCGGCTAGACAAAAAAATGGGATTCCCTTCAAAAATCTATAGCGAAGATTATTATACCGGCAAAATGGAGGTAAAAGTGCCCACTTTGGCCGCCACTAAAATGCCTTTAACGATGCGTATTAAAATGACTTTGGTACGGGTAGATTAGTAAACACAATGCAAATCACTTTTAAAAAACGAAACAACAAATCCCATATCCTCCAAATTACGCTTAATGGCGACCAAACGCCCACAATTTGGCAACGAAGCGACAACTTTTTTGTCCCGCACGATTTGGTACATTATGCCGTAGAAACTACATTGGGCTATACTGATTCTTTTTACGGCTTACTCAAAGCAGGTCATTCCATTGAATCCTTTGAAGGGCCACGCGAACAAAGACCTACCTTATCCACAGAAGCCATAAATACTGAAATGATGGTGGGTTTATTCTTACAGGAGCAAATGCCAGGGCAAGGAAAAATTGATAACTTATTGGAAGTGCTTTTCGACCAATTACAAGTGGCAGGTATTACAACAATGCCGATGATTAATGACACCCAAGTCGAATTGATCCGAAATGAAGTTGAGCGGTTGTTGAAATCATGGAAAATGACAGCAGATGGCGAATCGTTAACCTTGTTTTTTTAATTTTTCCAAATACCTCCGTTATCTTTGCCGCCCAAAATAGTCCATATCCACCATGTTTGGTTTCAAACAGCCTAAACGGCCGCTACAAAAATACGCCGCACAAATCACCGTAAATGGCAAAGAACTGCCCGTAGAAATTACCATCGAACCCCGCCGTGGCTCGCGTTTTAGTATTGGTAAAAAAAAGGTGATGATGCGCCTTATGCAAGGTATTACCAACGAAGGCATACAGCAGGAAATGATCCGTTTGCAACAATGGGTACAAGAAGTATCTGTAAAAAAACCGACGGCAATCGCCCAATTTGATATAAAAACCTATCAAACTGGCCAACAACTGACCGTGGGCAAACGCAGTTATGTACTAGAAATCATAGACGAAGACCGCGCCTCCCACACGGCTCGGCTGGTGGGAAATACCATCGCTTTACGACTAAGTGAAAAAGCCAACCCCAAACAACGCCAAAAAGCGATCCAAACACTGCTTTCAAGGGTGGTTGCCGGCGATTATTACAACGAAGTAGTGACCCGCGTACACGATATTAACCGCCGCACTTTTAACCGTCCCATCAAAAATATTTACCTCAAACATAACCATTCCAATTGGGGTAGTTGCTCCAGCGGCGGCAATGTCAATTTATCCACACGTCTGCTTTTTGCACCTGAAATTGTACAAGATTATGTGATTTTGCATGAATTGGCGCATTTAGTAGAAATGAACCATTCCGACCAATTTTGGGCGTTGGTAGAGCGATATATGCCCAATTATGCAGAAAAAGAACGGTGGTTAAAGGAGCATGGTGGGGAATGTAATTTTTAACCTACAACGGCCAATTTACTTCCAACGCTAGATTATTAGGCTCATACTCCACCGTCAAACTAGCCGCATTGATATACAACAATCCCTCTTTTTCCAAGCGGCCATAAGCCTCGTGGATATGCCCAAAAGCCGCAATTTTTAACGAAGGCAATTCAGAAATGCGTTCCAGCAAATCCTGGCAACCCACCAAACGCCCATCGGTAGTAGTATCCAAAATGCCATAAGGAGGGCCGTGCGTCAGCAATATTTGCGTGTTTTCGGGTATCATATCCCAATATTTACGAATTTCGGAGCCTCTTTGGCGGTTGAATGCCCAATCATAAAACCACGGTTGGACAGGGCTGCCCCATATTGAAATCCCTTCAATCGTAACACCTGAGTTATTCAGATAAATAATATTTTCGGGGATCAGGCTTAAAAAAAGATCGGGTGCTTGTTCGGCAATAAAATCGTGATTGCCCGCAATAAATACTTTGTAGCGATGGGGTAATCTGCTGAACCAATTTAAAAAATCAATGGTTTCTGGTGTTCTACCGCGTTTGGAAAAATCACCACAATGGAAAAGTATATCTCCATCGGGTATATCAATAAAATCGTGGCGGGAATGTGTATCGGAGATAAAAACGAGTTTCATACTGTAAAAAGATTATTGGAGATAATCTATCAAAAAAGCAATCGTTGACGCGCTTTGTCTGCTATTTTGGGTTTCCACTTCATGCAAATACTTCAAACAACCTTTGCGGTCGTGCCGCCTTAAATGGCTCAACGCCATATACCACAAAGCCTCAGACCGCAAAGAATGATTACTTATTACAATAGGTTCCAACAGCGCCTCTGCTTCTTTCATTTTATTGAGTTCCAACAAACAAATAGCACTAAAAAAACGGGTTTCCGTGGCATACTTTGTCTGTGTATCGCGCTGGAACAAAGGTAAGGCTTTGGTATATTGTTTGAGGTTATGAGCAGCGCAAGCCTCGGCTAGTGATGTATCACCAGGGAGCAAAAACTGTGCTTGTGGCAAATTTCGATATTTGGCATAGAGCCGTTCGTCCATTTGAGGGCGCAGCATCCATACTGTACCTGCCATAACACCCGCTGCGAGTGCTATAAAGCCAAGCCATTTTATAACATCTTGGCGAAGACTCATCGTTTTGATTTAAAAAATTCTTTGAGTAAAGCAGCACATTCTTCCTCTAAAATGCCCATTTCTAAACGTGTTTTAGGGTGTAAAAGATCTTTTCCTCCATGTAGCATAAAACCGCGTTTATCATCGGTAGCACCATATACCACCCTGCCAAATTGCGCCCACGACAGCGCACCTGCACACATCACGCAAGGCTCCAATGTCACAAAAAGCGCGCATTCCATGAGGTATTTGCTCCCCAAATGATTGGCAGCGGCAGTAAGTGCGAGCATCTCGGCATGAGCGGTTACATCGGTGAGTTGCTCGGTTTGGTTATGCGCCCGAGCAATGATGCGATTGTCGCAAACCACAACAGCGCCCACAGGCACTTCGCCTATTTCGAAGGCTTTTTTGGCCTCTGCCAAAGCCTGCTGCATATAATAAGTATCCGAATATACGGTTAGCATGGCGCAAAGGAACTAAAAAACTAGAAAACGTTGGCAGAAATCCCAGTTTTTTCAGACCTTTGTTGCTATGTCGGTAAAAAAACAGGTTTTCAATTTGGGACAATACGTAACCATGCACCGTTTGTGCGGGTTATTGGTATTGATGTTGGCGTTCCAAAGTCCAGTTTTTGCCCAGCCCGATGATGAAAATATTGACGGCAATCTTTTTAGTATAGATCAAATTTTGGATCAAGCACGTCGCGCCGATTCCGATGTAGAAAAAGAACATTTGGCCAACCAATGCCTAAAAATGTCTTTGGGTGCTTCGCGGATCGAGAGCGGAATAGTTCAAGCCAATATTATTTTAGGCGAAGTGGCTTCCCGCGCAGGAAGGATTGAAAAAGCATTAAGCCATTTTTTAGAAGCAGAAAACCGTGCGATAAATGGCAATAATTTACAGTATCTACCTGTTATTTATGCCGCAATGGGGGATCTGTTTTATAGCCAAAAACTATACGAAAACGCGATTCGTTTTTATAAAATAGTTGTTCAAAAAAAACCTTCCGATCTTGTTTTTATTGAAAAACTTGCCGATTCTTATATGTTTAGTGTAAAGAAGGCGAACAGTAAAAATAGTATTTTTAATATCACAACGGGTATAAACAACGCTGGTGGCGATAGTGAATTTATCGGTGAACAATCTAATATACAGGTTACTCCAACATCGGCAGGGAAAGATATTAATAAACTCAGGTTTGACAGTGCCGAGTTTCTTTATAAAATACTGATCAGCCGATACAACGACGAGAGCAATAATGCGCATTTAATACAGGTGTATCAAAAATTGGCTTCCGCTTACGAACAGCAAGGAAACGTAGGCAAACAATTGCTTTATTATACCCGTATTGAGGCTATTGTAGATAAATTTGGTAAACCTTTCGAGCGCGGCCGCTTGTATAATAACCTCGGGAAAGTACATGCAAGCCAAGGACGGTACGCAGAAGCACTCGACAATTTTAAAAAAACGGAAATACAATGCCAATTTGCGGCAATATCGCCCAATAAACCCTGCGAAAACGAGGAATTATTGTATATCAATATGGGTATTGCCCTCCACAATACGGGTAAAACCAAGGATGGATTGGCCTATCTTTTTCGTGCTATCGCTATTTTGAAGGCCCGAAATGACCAAGTGGCTCTGGCCAGTTTGGAGCATATCATTGCTACCGTTTATTTCAATGTAGAAGACCGATATAATGCGCTTGCACACAACGAAGCCGCCATTACTTATGCCAAAGCAACCAACGAAATAGACGTTCTTAGCAGGTCGTACCGTACCGCTTCTCAAATTTACCAAGATCTCTACGATTTTGAAAAAGCATTTGAATATTACAATAACTACCTCGAATTATCAGACAAGATAAGGCTGGATGAGCAACGCCGCGAACTGGTACTTTCCGAGCGCAGCAGCCAACTCCGAGCGGCAGAAAGTGAGATTAAATACTTGATCGTTCAAAAGGAAATCAAGGAAAAAGATTTGGAACAATCGCGCGAACGCCAATTAGCACTGGAAAAAGATAACCAGTTGCTGGCCGCAGATGCACGGAAAAAAGAACTGGATGTAAAACTCCTGCAACAAAGCAAAAAAACGGATTCCTTAACTTTCCAAGTAAAAATAGCATTGGCAATGGAGGCCGATCAAAAACTCCGAACCGCTGCACGCGAACTGGAAATACAAAAGAAAAATGCGGAATTATCTAATTATGAGCAACAAGCGGCCATTGATGAAGCAGAAAAACTAGCCAGCGATCAAAAAGTGACATTGCTCAATCGCGAAAAAGAATTATCAGATCTGCAACTCTCTGCAAATCGAAATTTCCAAAAAAACACCTATATTTTAGGTAGTTTGGGGGCGTTAATGCTCTTTTTAATGGGGATTGGATGGTGGTATGCCCGCAGAACAGGCCGTAGGTTGCGCCTGCAAAACCAAAAAATTGAAGCACAAAAAAACCAAATCGAAACGGAACGAGGTAAAAGCGACCGATTATTGCGCAATATATTACCCGATGAGATAGCAGAAGAACTCAAAACGCGCGGCCATGCAGACCCTAAACTTTACGATTCAGCAACGGTACTCTTCACCGATTTTGTCAATTTTACCAAATTATCGTCCAGTATGCAGCCCGAAAAGATCATTAGCGAATTGGATGAATGCTTCTTGGCTTTTGATGAAATTATTGAAAAACACGGACTGGAAAAAATAAAAACAATCGGTGATGCCTTTATGTGTGCAGGTGGATTACCTATACCCAATACCACCCATGCCATAGATGCTGTTCGTGCCGCCATCGAAATCAATGATTGGATGAAAAAGCGCAACGCTGAAAAGCCCGATGCTATTTTCCGCGAAATGCGGGTAGGAATCCATACTGGCCCTGTAGTAGCGGGTGTTATTGGTAAAAATAAATTCGCCTACGATATTTGGGGCGATGCCGTGAATCTTGCCTCGAGGTTAGAAGAGCAGGGCGAAAATGGTCAAGTAAATATTTCCCAAACCACTTACGAGGCCATTAAAGACCAGTTTGTGTGTACTTGGCGTGGCAAACGCGAAGTACACAACAAGGGATTAGTGGATATGTATTTTGTGACTGGGGATCGCCAAAATATATAGCATCAAAATTACTTTTGGTGTCATGTACAAGTAAAAAAAAGGTAACTATCCACCCGCCGCCAAATTCCCATAGGTGATATATATTTATAGAATTGAATAAAAAACTGGTTCAAATCCCGTAAGGATTGCATGTTATTTTATACGTTTTTTACATAAAATCCCTACAGGACTTGGGCTAATCCCGTATTCAGCCTATAAACATACATTTCCTATGAGGATTTTGAGGGTGCGGCTGAATAGTTACAAAAAGAGCCACCCCGAATAATATCAGAGTGGCTCTTTTGCCTCGGCTTCGCTCGGCAACCGTACTTCGGCTTCGCTCGGCAACCGTACTTCGGCTTCGCTAAGTTGGTGGGCGAAGATCCCTGTTACTGGGCGAAGATCCCGGTTACTGAGCGAAGATCCCGGTTACTGAGCGAAGATCCCGGTTACTGAGCGAAGCCGAAGTAACCGAGGCACTATATTTTCGTCACCTTCACTACTTTCACATCGCCATTTCCGAAACGGATACGTGCGAAATACATACCTGCTGGTAAGTTTTCTACACCAAGATCTTTGATCTCAGTTGCACCTTTTGGAATAACCAATGAAGTAATTAAAGTACCGCTGGTAGTTGTAAGACTCACCAAAACATCGCCATCAAATTTTGCAATATTCTTTACGTATAATGCTGATTTGAAAGGATTTGGGTAAACAGAAATAGCATCTGCGCCGTAAACTGACAATTCGATATTGGCCATCTCTGAAATTAACGAGCCACCTGTTGCGCTATTACGCTTGATGCGGTAGAAATTCATGCCGCTAGCAGGCGTTTGGTCAACAGCCTCGTAATTATTGGTGCCTGACTGGTCTTTTTTGCCCGTAATTGTAGCAATATCTGTCCAATCAGTTGTATTCATAGAGTGCTGTACTGTATATGTATAGTCTTCAATTTCAGCAAAAGTAGCCCATTTGATCCCAACTGATGAGTTGTTACCACTTGCACTTAGGATAATTGAACCAGAGAAACCGCCACAACCAGGGCCACCTTGTGGAATTACCGTGATGGTCACGATATTAGTCTCAATAAAGTTAGCACAACCTGCACGACGTACACAACGCATGAAATAAGACGTTTTTGTCAATGGGCCAGGCTGGTAGTTTACTCCGTTAGCACCAGGAATACCATACCATTGTGGAGGTGATGGGCCTACCTGAATATATTCCATCCATAGGTATTGCAAAGCACCAGAACCACCTGTTGCTGGTGCATTCTCAAATATTAATGCTGGTACATCACCTGCGCAAATCGTTTGATCGCAGCAGATAGAACCAGGATAAGTTACATTTACGCAAACGATATGGATACCAGCGTCGATACAAACGATATTGGCTTGACCAGCAACTACTGTAAATGGAACAGTTTTGCCGTTTACGCCTGCATCGCTATCTTTACAATCGTTTACAGCAGCATCTTTTTGTGTAAATTCGTAGCCTGTTGGAATGCCACTGAACATCACTACATAAGTACCTGGTGTAACACAACTAAATTGATAGAAGCCAGCAGCATTTGTAGTGGTGGTTTGCTTGGTTACGTCATCGGAAGTACCGAAGAAACCATCTGGGCCAGCCGTCAACAACATTACGGTTACACCATTTACGCCAGCAGTCAATTCAGCGGGTGCTTGCAAGCCATCTTGGTCGTTATCATACCACACAAAATCACCAACAGTGATACCATTATTAGTTTGAGCGATTGTAACCGTAGCAGTAGCCGTACAACCGTTTGCAGCAGTAGCCGTTACGGTATATGCACCACCAGTAAGATTAACAGCAGTGGCAGTCAATTCACCATTACTCCACTTATAGGTATAAGGTCCAGTCGCACCAGAAGCAGCAGCGGTTGCGCTACCCGGTTGAGAGCAATTGGCCGCAGAAGAGGCAGAGATAACAACAGTTGGATTGGCAGCGGGTACTAAAACAGTAGTGGCTGTAGCCGTACAGCCGTTTGCGGCAGTAACAGTTACGGTGTAAGTACCTGCTGGTATGTTAGTGATAGTAGCAGTTGTAGCATTAGTACTCCATTTGTAAGTAAAAGGAGCAGTGCCACCAGTAGCCGTTACCGTAGCAGATCCGCCAGTAGTACAACTAGCATTACTATTGATCGCAACAGTAGCGGTTGGTGCATTTGGAACTACTACGTTTACGCTTGCTGAAGCGGGACAGCCATTAGCATCCGTCACTGTAACAGTACGTGTACCTGCTGCGAGATTCGTTGCAGTAGCAGTAGTTTGGCCATTTGACCAAAGATAAGTATATGGGCCTACACCACCAGTTGCAGTGGCAGTAGCCGTTGCACCTGTGATACAAGTCGCGTTTACGGTAACTTGTGCTGTTACGGTTGGGCCTTGTGACTGACCAACAGTTGCATTCGTTATTTTTATGCAACCCGTAGCATCTGTTACGGTTACGGTATGTGTGCCTGCTGCAAGATTAGTTGCCGTAGCAGTAGTTTGGTTATTCGACCATTTATAAGTATAAGGAGCAACGCCACCAGAAGCACTTACAGTAGCAGTACCACCGGATGCACAAGTAGCATTAGTAGTAGCAACAATAGTTGTGATGATGGGCGTGGCTTGTGGGATATTGATCGAAGCTGTTCCCACACAACCTGAAGGTACAGCAGTCACTGTGACTGAGCTATTGCCCACAGGAAGGTTGGTTGCTACAGCAGTAGTTTGGCCATTACTCCAAAGGTAGGTAAATGGCCCTGCATTATTGGTGACTGCTACTGTTGCAGATCCACCGATATTACAGCCTGCGGGTACTTGAACTGAGCCTTGTATCGTAAGACCAGTACCAGATCCTGTAACGGTTATGGTAGCACCTTCGGTACAACCATTGGCATCGGTTACCGTTGCAGAATGATTACCTGGTGCAAGGTTGTTAATGGTAAAACTCGTTTGACCATTACTCCATATAATGGCGTATGGCGGAGTACCACCGCTTGGCGTTACGGTTGCTGTGCCATTGTTCGTACACAATGCAGCAGTTGCATTTTGGGTAACGGTCAAATCAGTTGGTTGTGTAATGATAAACAAATGCGAGCCAGAACAAGCGTTTGCATCCGTCACTGTTACAGTGTAACTACCCGGTGTAAGACCTGTGATTTTCATCGTAGTGGCACCATTGCTCCATAAATAACTGTAAGGAGCAGTACCCGACATTGGCATTGCCGTAGCCATACCATTATTGGCACCAAAGCAAGAGACATTGGTGATCATGTCTCCAATCCAAATACCTTCGTTACCAAAAATAAGGACATTAACACTTCCTACTGCGGTACAGTTGTTTTGGTCACGCACGGTTACGGTGTAAGTACCCGATGCTAATCCTGTGATCAGCGCTGTTGTGCCACCATTACTCCACTGATACGTGTAAGGTGGGACACCGCCAAAAGGTACAGCTGTTGCAGTGCCATCCGGGACAATGGAGCAAATTTGGCTAGAACTAAAAGTTGTTACACCAACAGATGGTACAGATGTAATGACAACAGATGCCGTACCAAATGCCAGATCAATATCTGTAACAGTTACGGTATAAGTACCTGGTGCCAAACCACTGATGTTGGCACTTGTAGCACCATTACTCCATAAATAAGTGTAAGGAGCCCAACCGCCTGAGGCTACTGCTGCTGCGGAACCGTTATTGGAACCTGCACAACTAATATTGGTACTCGTCGCGGAAACTGTAATTTGGGCATTCGCACTAGTGGCGGCCAGTAGTATAACTGTCGCGAGCAGCATACTAAGTTGATTTGTGATTTGTGTAAATAATCGTCCCATGGGAGAGCGCTAATTTGTGTGTAATCGGAAATAAATGAGTTATGAAGGGATTAACATTGCTTTTGTAGATGGAAAGAAGTAACTGCTACTACGCAAATTATAAATATAAAAGGCACTAACAGATTTACCTCTTGACAACCATCGTAGGGAGGGCAACCAAAAGGAGGGAGTAAATAAGATAAAACAATATGGGGGGCGTAATTGATGTGACAAAGTTAAAGGTGATTATTGATAAAAAGGTAATCAATTATCTATTTTAACAAAAAAAAGATAATCAATTTTTATACACTTAAAAACTACAAAAACTATACCATTATTTATTATTTGTTACTTAATTTGATTGATTCCTCAAAAGATAATATAAAAAACAATTTAAGTTGTTGATTATCAATGCTTAACAATAAAAATAATTATTATTTTAATCACAATTAATCCTCACAATGAACTACCCACTTTTGACGTAACTGGCGGCGAATTGTCACTAATAAACCACCCAAAAGTACTCCATACTAAAGCCGCAATTCGTGGATCATGTAAAAAATTATTCAAAATAGCATGTACCCAAAAACTACACCACGCAGCCATAAGCCACCAATGGTGCCGTTCTTGTGGCCTAAAATAGGATAGAGGAAGCAATACCAAAGCAAGCAATAGCATTAAACCGGGCCAACCCATCTCTGAAATAGCCTGTAAATATTCCGAATGCGCACCACCGCCATACCCATAATTTGAAGGATCTTTGGTAAGTAACACTTCCTTTTGGCTAATCCGTGTCATCTCGCTAGGTTGTTGAAATGCAAGGTATTGAAAAGCAAATGTTCCAGGGCCAAAACCCATTACTGGATCTACTTTGGCCATTCTTGTAGCACATTTATATCGGTTTATACGCTCTCCAAGTGATACATCTGTATTTATTTTTTGAGTAACAATGGCTTGTATCTTTGGCTCAAAAAGAACGGTAAACCCTATAAAAAGAATTGTTAGGCCTACAAAAAGCCATTTATTATGATACCAAACCCAAAACATGCCACATACGCCAAATGCAAGTATTATTGACACCCAGGCTCCCCGACAAGTTGAAAAAAGTAATCCTACTCCCAACAATATTGGTACGATCCATTTGGCTTGCAACTGTATGGCCGAGATAAAGAGTAATAGCGTTAAATAGGCCGCATATATGGTATGGTCATCCAAAAATGGCATTGGTGCCAAGTTGGCTTGGTCATCGCGAAAGTGAAAAAAGTAGCCATGCCTAAAAAGGGTGTAAACGACTAATCCACAGGTTGATAGCACCATACATTGCAGACATTTTTTCCATACATCAGGCCAAAGTAGAGGAGGCAATAAAAAGACCACAAGGTGTGCAGTACTGACCACCATATATTTAAACGAAACCCACGGAAGGCTTGAACCTATCGCCGTGACCCAGCCCCACGACAAATAAGCGATGAGTAAGCCGCACGCTATTTTAGTAGTCGTATCAAGTTGCGTCCAATGTGGTATGGTGATCTTTTGTAGCAATAGGTCGCGTAGCATCATTATTGCCAAAATACCAATGAGTACTTCTGCCGGAAAAATGAGGTGAATACCGCCAATTAGGTGTATGTCTACCGACCAAGGGAGCAGGGCGGCTAGGGCGATATATAAGCGGGTTTGGTTCAAGGGTTAGTCAAAACTAGAGCGTGTTCTAAAAAAGTGTGTCAAAGATAAAACGAAAATAAATAACTTTGCACATAAGTACTTAAAGGAATTTATTTCAATAAAAAAACGCGTACCTAAAAGTCTCCCTTTAAATACGCGCCTTTTATGATTCCTAGGAAGTACTATTTTTTACCAAAAATACCACCCAATACGCTCGACAACAAATCGCCGCCGCCGCCCTGTGGAGCAGATGCTTGTGGTTGGCCACCACCTAGTACTGAACCTAAAATAGAGCCCAATAAATCGCCCATGCCGCCTTGTTGTTGTGCTTGTTGAGCACCGCCCATAAGCACGCCCGCAAGGTCGCCCAAACCAAGATTACCTTGGCTTTTAGCACGACCCAATACACCCATCACGATTGGTGCGAGGATTGGCATCAATTTCATAATTTGGCCTACGTTCAAACCAGAGGACTGACCAATCTGTTCTGCTGCTGCTTCCTGGCGATCACCAAGAATGTGGCCAAGCATTCCTAAGCCATTCGTTGAGCCACTTTGTTGTGCCTGGCCGCTCATCATGCCACCTACCATACCCATCAAATCATCGAGCATAGAACCATCGTGGTTTTTGTCCAAAGCAGAACTTAAAGCGGATAATCCGTTTTCAGATGATGCGTTATTGGCGAGCCCTCCGAGTAACGTAGCGAAGATACCTTGTGTGGCAGCAGCAGTTTGTGCTGGCTCGGCACCAATGTGCTGGCTGAGTTGTCCGAGCATCTCATCAGAGACTTGTCCCTGGAGAATTTCCATTAAATTCATGTTTAAAAATTTATTTTGTAATAAAAAGTGGCATAATTGGAAAAAAAACGGGAATATTGCACCGATTTTTGCTGCAAATTTCAAAAGTTTTTTTTAATTTGGACAGTTTTAACTAAAAATCATTGTTTTTTCTGTCCCAACGCAGGTTATGAGGTATCGTACCGCTAAAAATTTCATCTTAAACAAGCTCCGCGCTGAACTTCCAGATGGTTTAACCTATCATGGGTTTCATCATACTTTGGATGTCCATCGTACCGCCTCAGCACTATGTGTTACAGAGGGGATTAAGGGCGAAATGGTGCAATTGATCAAAACCGCTGCACTACTCCACGATGCGGGATTTGTCAAAAACCAACACGCGGGTCACGAACACCAAGGCTGCTTACTTGCAAAGAGCATTCTTCCCGAATTTGACTACACCCCAGAACAAATTGAATTGATTTGCGGCATGATTATGGCCACAAAAATTCCACAGTCCCCAACAACCCTTCCCGAACAAATTATCTGCGATGCTGATCTCGATTACCTCGGCCGTACAGATTTTCATAAAATAGGCTCTTCCTTGTTTCAAGAATTGTCTTTGTACAACCTTATTGGTGACGAACAAACTTGGAATAAGTTACAAGTTGGTTTTCTCTCCGCCCACCGATTCCATACCAAGACTAATCAAAAATTACGCGAACCGGTTAAGCAAGCATATCTTAAAGAACTGGAGTCCTTGGTTGCAACGTATTAAATTCGTAAAATCTTATCTTTGTAAAGCATCGTTTTTTTGAGGGCATGTATCTACTAATTTTCTAAAACTATTAGATACTCCTTTTTTATGAATTTATTAAAAATAATCTTACTGTTTAACCTAACTACCCTAGTACTTTTACTTAGTTTTAGTCATTTAAGTAGTCAAAATACTTGTAATAGTATATCCGAATTCGCTGCGGATGAATGTGCAAGTGCTTGCATAGGTTGTGCCATAAATGGTTTTCAAGGGACAACTGCCGGTTATTCAGGTGCCGACTTATTTTGTGGCGGAGCATTGATCGAAAACAATAGTGCTTGGCTCGCTTTTGTCGCTAGTTCAACTACTGCTAGTTTTGAAGTTGCTCCTTCTAATTGTGCCAACAACAACGGCATTCAAGTGGCCATTTTGCCCAATTGCACCAATGAGGCCATTGCGTGTAATATCGGATTTGCTGGCGGCGGTAGCAGCCCTATTTCGCTTACGGCAACAGTCGTGGTAGGTCAAACGTATTACCTCTTGGTCGATGGGTATGATGGTGACGAGTGTAGTTTTCAAATTACTAGTGCACAGGGTGTAGTATTGCCACCAGCATTGGGTACTATTGGGGCTGTTTCGGGTAAAGCGCAAGTCTGCCCTTATGCTACAACGGCCTATAGTGTCCCCTCCGTTGCCAATGCTTTAAAATATATGTGGACGGCTCCTCCGGGCTGCTCTATTAACGGAACTGGCAATAACCAGATCATAGTAGATGCGCCTGCTGGTAATACAGTATCGGTCAACTTTGGACAGGCTGGTGGGCAAGTGACCGCCAAAGCACTCAGTACCTGCGGCGCTACTACGACTACCGTATCCAAAAATGTTACGGTGGCTCCGCTTCCGCCTACTTATTTGCCGCCACTTACTATTTATACGGATCAATTACCCTACTTGTGGCAAAGTGAAATTCAAATTTTTACGCCACCAGGAGGTCTTTTTCAAACAACACGTACCTCTTGGCTAGGTTGCGATAGTATAATTTCTCAAAGCGTAAGTGTAAAACCGCGACCAAGTGGGCGCGTATATTGGGATATCAATGGTAATGGCATTTATAATGTCGATTATGATATACCAGCAGTTGGTCAAAATGTAGTGGCCACTTTTGGAGCCTCAGCAGTGACAAACAATGAGGGAATATACCAGTTTACTTCTTTGAACTCAAGTGCTGTTATCTCTTTACCTCAATTGCCCAATTTTGCGGTATCTGTAAATCCTACTGTACATGCTTATAGCAATGGCAATTTGCCCAGTTATAATTTTGCTTTGACACCTCAAAAAGGGCCAGCGTATGGTTATGTTTTTTTGGATAAAGACCTCGATGGCATATTTAATGGAAATGATGAGATTTTAGAAGGCATTGTGATCAAAACAACTACTGGCCA
>JAAFHO010000138.1 GCA_013297575.1 Chitinophagales bacterium | reverse complement strand
ACAGGTGTGAGTGCATTTTTCTACGAACAAAAAGTAAAGAGTAAGAATGAATTGTCAAAATTTTTGCTTATCGGAGCATTCACCACTTTACTCTCACCCCTAATGTCGGATAGACCTGCACTTGTTGCTCTTCCGTCAACACTTTGTAAAAAAGGTTGATTTTCGTGCCGACAGAGACGTCCCCCCGTAGCCTCCACCAGATTTGTGGGTCGCCGAAAAAAGCAAATTTTTTGCCCCGCAAATCTTTCGTGAAGTCGATGCCAATATCCCGGTTTTGGGTCCAACCGACCATACTACCTTGAATGAGTAGGCGGTAATTAAACATTCCCTTAAAGTAAAATAGATTGATTTGTGCATCGTGGCTGCCTTGTTGAAACGCGTTATAGCGATATAATACTCCAACACTTAACACATTGTTACGCCAAGTCAAGTTTTTCACTGGGCCCATGCCAAACGAATTGCTGATATAGTAACCAAAAGAAGGTGGCGCAATGCCAATCCCACCCGAATAATTCAGAGCCCAAAAAATCTTTGGTTTCCAAAATCGCAGGTTTTTAGTTACTTGAAAAAAACTTTGTCCAATATTGCTTTTTTCACCGTTGAAATCTGTCTGCATTTTTAATAAAAACGAACCCGTGGAATCGTTGTCCTTAAAATATTCAAAATTCATAGATAGAAAATTTCTGCGGTTGATCGAAGGATCGAAAGTGTGGCGCAAATCATAGTGTACTTGCAGATATTGTGCCCCGGCGAGCGTTGACCAAAAGATTTGAAAACCTAAAATTATTTTTTTCATTACTTAAAATTTTGGTGCAAAACTCCCCTATTAAGAGTTCTCAGGACGGAATTTGAAAGGAAATATGGCGTAATTTAGTTTGAGGGGAGGCCATATTGACATAAATTTGCCCTTTCAAATATGCTTCTTAAAATATGACACAAGTTGAACTGCAAGCATTTTTCCAGTTGTTCAAATCGGTATGCGCCAAGTGTTTTGGGCATAATCTGGAACAGCAATTATCACAACCCGAAAGTCGCCATTTGAGCAATGAAATTGAAGAGAATACAGGGCTGGTGGTTGGTTGGAAAACCCTGAAAAATTATTCTGCTTATGTAATCAATTTCGATACAGCAAAGCCCCAAACCCCATCCGCAGCTACGCTCGACACCCTTGCCCGCTATCTCGTTGATGCACCCGTCACGACAGAAACCCAGCGTAAACGAAGCGAGGCGCATTTCGGGTACTGGTTTCAGTATTTGGAGCAATTTGGTGAAATAGGTGACTTGCCAAGAATCCCTCAGCCTCGCAGGTGGTTTGCGTGGATTTGGCTCATCTTAGCAGCAGTTGCAGCAGTCGGATTTTTTTGGTTGATGCCTTCTCAACAATTGATTTATTCAACTGATTTCCAACAACTCGAAGCATCTTTCTTACAGAGAAATGGCTGGTTTCTCCTATCAAAAGACTCCACCCATTGGCAACAGCGGTCCGAAAAACCGGGCTGCCTGAGCCTCTTCACGCTTGCCGGCGACAATTGGCACAGCAAATTGCATACTCCCAAAATCCCTAACTTGCTCACACGGGCAATCAAAGGGGACTGTTTTAGCACAGAGGTACATTTCAAAGATTTTATCCCCAAAGAAAACTGGCAACAGTCGGGTTTGATACTTCTCGAAGATACTGTTTATGCTGGTAAAAGTCTCCGCTTGTCACTTGCCTACAACGATTATTATGGCGGTTATGACTACCCCGGCGAAGTCATTGTGCAGACTGTAGCGGGATTCGGAAAGGATCGCACAAACGTAGAGGAAGTACATCACCATAGCCTATTTTCCATACAGACCACTGACTCAGCAATTGTCCGAAACAACCTTCAATTTTCTGGTTTGCGCATTGAAAAACAGGGTCAACGATTTCGATTTTTGTACGCCGCCAGCCCGTATGAAAATTTTTCATTCAAAGAACTAGGTTCCTACGATTTCGATATAAAACCACATTATTTGGGGGTTTTTGCTCTAAAAGGCTTTGTGGATACGGGCGCTATAATGCCTGTACGGATACGTTTTTTTAGATTAGAGGAGACAAATTGTATAGATTGAAGCAATTTTAGGCCGAAAGAAGTTTGGCAATATAAAATGATTGGGGAATAACTTTTCAGCAGTGCCTGGTATTCCCAGCCCTCTCACACCACCGGACATACGGACCATACTTCGATAAACTCAGTAACCATACTTCGGTAAACTCAGTAACCATACTTCGGTAAACTCAGTAACCATACTTCGGTAAACTCAGTAACCATACTTCGATAAACTCAGTAACCATACTTCGGTAAACTCAGTAACCATACTTCGATAAACTCAGTAACCATACTTCGATAAACTCAGTAATCCTACTTCGGTAACGCCCTTGCCACTTTACTACACGCCACGTTGCCTAAGCGTAAGGAAAACTTTCATGTCCTAAGTTTTTCTCATTCATTAAAAATTAGGTTGGTTACTTAGTTTACCGAAGTATATTTGTGTCGAATTTCGCTCGAAACACCGTTCTGAGCACACACAATCCACGGCCTATCATGCCTCCTAAACGTCGGCAGTACTCCCGTTGGCAGAAACAATGATAATAGTAAAAAGGTAAATTATGAATAAATCACTAAAAAAAATACTATGGAATCAATGCGGAGCAAGTATTGACATGCTTATCAATGCAATTTCAAATTGCCCGGACGATTACTTCTTGACCCATAGACGATTTTATTATATCGCTTTTCACAGCACTATTTTTTTAGATTATTACCTAACAATACCACCAAAGGATTTTTCCCCCTTTCTTGCCTTTACTCAAAAGGAAGCAGAAGACAGGCCGAAAGAGGCCATTGATGATTTGATTCCTGACAAAACTTACAGCAAAAAGGAGATAATGGAGTACCTTAACCAAAGTCGCAATAAATGCCAACAACTTATTGATTCTTTGACCGATGAAAAACTAAATGAAAGATTTAAGGAAGGAGACGAACCTAATGATATGGACTATCCTATTCTGGAAATATTGCTTTACAACATGAGACATACCCAACATCATGCAGCACAATTAAATATGCTTTTGCGACAAGATATTGATCAACATATGGAATGGTCTTTTAGGGCAGGAGATATAAAAATTGATAAATGATCATAAATCACAAATCCGCTAAGAATACATGGTCAAACATGACTGCGGAAGCCCAACCTGCAAAGCCAAAGCACGCCGCCACCCCGCCTATGCTCACTTCAGCAACAATGAAAAATAATAAAAATATGATAGAAATAAAAAGTAAAAAGTCCTTTCCGTCCAGCATTCTAACTTTTGTGTTTATCGCACTTCATCTTTCTTCTTGCTATGGACAAGTCAATGAAAATGTAAAAAAGGAGGAAAACACCACCAAAAATCCAACAACTGTCTTGAAGCAAAATACAATATTTCCGCAAATTCATACCAATTTAAACGGAATGGTGAGCCAATTTGTCAGGGCGATGTATCAAGATACAAAAGGGAACTATTGGTTTGGAACAAATGGAAATGGGATTATCCGTTACGATGGGCAAACACTTGAAACAATGACAATCGAAGGAATACGTCCAAATATTAGGGTGATAGAAATTGTAGAAGACAAAGCAGGTAATGTATGGTTTGGAACTTCAGATGGACTCATAAAATACGATGGTAAAAAATTTACAACATTTTCTAAAAAGGAAGGATTACCAGGTGATGATGCGGAAATTTGGGGTTTAGCCATTGACAAAAGCGGATTAATTTGGGTTGGATCGACTGGAGGAGTTAGTCATTTTGATGGAGAGCAGTTTATACCTTTTTCGTTACCAGATTCAATGGTCGAAAATCCGCAACACATGCTATCTGATAAATTGGTTTTTAAAATTATAGAAGACAAAAGTGGAACCATTTGGCTTGCTACCGATGGAAATGGAATTTTCAAATACAATAAAGGAGCATTTACTCATTTAACCAACAAGAATGGACTTACCGACAATAATACTTCGGATATCTTGGAGGACAAGCAAGGAAATATTTGGATTGGAACATTCTATGGCGGTACAAGTAAATTTGATGGAACTACTTTCACCAATTTTACAAAAGATGGAATGATTAAAGGTGTAGAAACAGGTGCATTTTATACAGATAGTAAAGGAAACATTTGGTTTACGGCAGAAAACGTTGGAGTATATCAATATGATGGGACAAATTTCACATTATACACTACTAAAAACGGATTAACTTCAAATCTTGTTCTTAGTATCTTTGAAGATAACAAGGGACAACTTTGGTTTGGCACTTGGCAAGGATTATGCATTTTTGACGGTAAAAAATTCGTGAATGCACTTGAAAAAGAACCTTGGGTAAAATAAAAACAACTGTTGCTAATCGAGCGACTAGCCGCACCAGCCCTGTCACAACACCGGACATCCCGACCATACTTCGGTAAACTCAGTAACCATACTTCGGTAAACTCAGTAACCATACTTCGGTAAACTCAGTAACCATACTTCGGTAAACTCAGTAAAGAGAGTAGTTACGCAATTAGATTCGGCCATATATAAGTAGGTTCAATTTTTTTGATTTGGTTAGTTGGGTAATATGGCTTAAATTTGCATAAAATTATTTACAATGAATATCCAAACAGTTAATAACCAAATTATTATAACGCTTCCAGCGACGATTGATCTGGAAGGCGTACAGCGTCTTATCAACTACCTGCTTTACAAAGAAGCAACCAAAGATAGTAAAGCCAAACAAGAGGATGTTGATAAACTTGCCCGTGAAGTCAACAAACAATGGTGGGAGGAAAATAAACATCGCTTCTTGCCCGGATGAAATTTGTAGTTGATACCAATATTGTTTTCAGTGCTATCTTGAACACCCAAAGTAAGATTGGCGATCTGATTATGAACTCTCATGGGATATTAGAGTTCCATGCGTGCGAGACCTTGCGATTAGAGTTAAAAAGACATCGGGCAAAACTACTTGAATTGTCCAAACTCAGCGATGAGCAGTTAGACCAGTCTATCTACCAAATTACAAACTATCTGAATTTCACAGCAGAAGCCTTAATACCTTTTGAATACTGGCTCAAAGGAGCGGAATTGGTGAGAGACATTGACATGGATGATATAGCATTTTTGGCATTGAATGAGGTTTTAGGCGTAAAGTTGTGGACTGGCGACAGAGAGTTGATGAAAGGTTTGGCAAAAAAGGGGTACACCAATTTCATCACGACTGAAGAGATATTCAATTTGCGCTCCCTACTCGAATCATAATAATAAACAGCGAATTGAGTAGGAAGAGGCGGCAAATAACCGCACCAGCCCTATTGCACCAGTAGATATCCCGACCATACGGCGGAATCCATCGGTTCATGCAACCATACTTCGGTAAACTCAGTAACCATACTTCGGTAAACTCAGTAACTATACTCCGGTAAACTCAGCAACCATACTTCGCTTGAAACACCATTTTAGGCACATACAATGTACTGCCTATTATGCCTCCTAAACGTCAGTACGTAGGCAGTGACAACGTCATTTGCAATTTTTATTTTGCTGAATTTTCTATGTTCATTGAAGCGAATGAAATGCGAAATGTAGCATTTATTGGAATAATTTTTATTTATTTGACATAAAATGCCACCATATTATATTTAAAAATAACTCAAATTAATCAATATGGCCAAAGTGGTTTTAATAAAAGTCTTACTCATTAGCATTTTTCTTGTTTATGCCGACAACAGTATTGCGCAAGACATTACTTACTTGGCAGGAAGTGGTAATTTTACCAATGGAGCAACAACGGATGAAGAAATCCATCAGATAAAGGCTTTGAATTTTTATGGTGCAAAAAGAACAAGGGTTGCTTATATCCCTCTTACTATTACAATTCAGATACTCAAACCGGAAATCCTGCATCTATTGACAGTATCATGTTTTTATTGTACGAAGGCGGTATTACACCGATGATCCTTTTTGAATATTATGGCTGGTACAATGCATTGGGATCGTATGATAAGTGGTACGAAATAGGCAGAAGTTTCGCTGAGCGGTGGAGACCCAATTCTCCATAGTATTTGTAATTTTAAAGCAGCCAATGGTTTCAGTAGATAAAGATTTGGAACCACATACTGATTTTCGATGGACAGTATCGCCCAATCCTGCGACAGATATTGTTTCTGTTAAATGTCAAGGTAACCCAATATTACATAATAACTATATTGTACAGGTTAAAGACATGACGGGCAAGGTTATATTGGAAAAATCGATAGATAAAGGTGATTTTTCCATTGATATAAGTGCTTTTCAGGCAGGTGTTTATATGATGACAATAGCCAATAGTGGTGCAGTTAAAACTTGTATCAAGGTTGTGAAAATTTAGGTTTAAATGGTGCGGATTTGAACACGATTTATTGTCATTTTGAACTTGGTCTTTTCTGCCAATACTGCTACTACTAGGTTCGATAGGCTCAGCATAAATTCGGCATTTTTTCGTTAGATAGTACGGCATCTGCCTTAAAATGGCTCGTCTAGCAGAAAAATACCTGCGTTCATTGCTGACAATTAATTATGTCCAAATACTTAATCCGCCAAAACTATTTACGCACCCTACTCCAATGGCCGATTGACTTGGAGCGAATCGCGGCAAGAACATATTTTTTGCACCTGACGGGTGATGGCATAAACAAAACTATTAAAATCATAAAATCAAACTAATTATGAAACAAATAATTACCACTTCACTGCTCTGTTTAGTATGCATTTTTCTCTCTAATTGTGAAAAAAGTACGAACCCATACCCAGATTTTCCTGAAGGGCGTTGGGGCACTGCGACGGCAAAATTGAATGGAAACGAATGGAAGGCTACCTGTAAGAGTTTTATAGACAAAGAAAATCCTGGGCATTGGTCACTTAGTTTTGCTGTCCATAAAAACAATTACTATTACCTCGGAAGTTTATCTTTTTATAATGTAACTGTACAAACGGATAGTAGCGATGTGACAAAAGACATTTCTTTTAAAGAGAAAGAAGGTGTTAGAGGTTACTACAGTCTGTTCGATGCAGATCTTGCATTAGGAGACTATCACATCCTCAACGAAGCTGAACCCAATTATTTTACAGTGGATTCTTATGATTCAGTCTCAAGAGAAATCAAAGGTCGTTTTGAAGTAACTTTTTTGGTGAACCATGCACCAGACTCAAACGCACCAGACACGGTAAGATTTACAGAAGGAAAATTTCATGCCCGACTGGACGAATGATCTTTCGAGACAAAGTGATAATTCAATTTCGCTAATTCTTTCAAAGTTTTTTTTGTCGCCAAAGCCGTAACTATTGGCGAAAACTCGGTGGTGGCAGCAGGAGCAGTGGTCACTAAAGATGTTCCTCCTAATACCGTTGTGGCGGGCGTTCCAGCCAAAGTGATTAAAACAATTGGGTGATTTTGTATTTGAGTAATAATTATTAGAATGAATTTATTTGACACGCTAAATATTTAAGTACTTGGACACTATTAATCGGCATTAACGAAACTATTAAAATCATAGAACACAGATCAAAGGTGACTGCTTATACGCCTAAAAAAATTACATAATACCACTTAAAGATTTGTATAATTTACATATTATCTCCTAAATCTTATACAATTCAAATAAACCTAGGGCTGACAACTTCACACAGATCCCTTTTGCTGTACCTAATTCATCTATTCCGGCAAAAATGCAAAAGAACGAGTTTTCCTAACCCAAGTCAACGTTTTTCGACTATACAACCCCACACCTTTGCAGCGTTCAATTTAAAACATTATATATAATGAAAAAACATTTAGATTAGGTGTTGAGCCATATTAACCTTGGTGCTCACCGCCAAACTATCGGCTCAGTCGATAGTTGACTTATCTGTGGGGACTTCCCATCATGACATTTTTTTTGCTAATATTACATACTGCTACCAAGTAAACAACAAATTCCGAGTTGGGATAGAAGGACAATACGGTGCAGCCAAGTATCGGTTAATCCATGCCAAAACGATCACAACAGGTTACGCTACTGCATTGGGACTGCCTTTGACGATTCGATTGTACGAAAAAGAGCAAATTCGTTTGGGTTTATATGCAAAAACAAGTGTACGATTCCAAGGCGTATTAGACCCCGATAATAACGACGAGCGATATAGCGTACTGTGAGGGACACATAAGCATTCAGGTTTAGACGCCACAATGATAGTGAATCCCTCACAATTTTACCGAATATCTAGGGGAATGTTATACTACAAAGACTACTACAACCACTTGCATTAGTGACGGTCACGGAATATGTTCCTACTGGGTTTACTGACAGACAATTCGCGTTCGCGCCGGTACTCCATAAATAAGACGCAGCACCTGCTGGCGTACAAAGTTGTATCGATAGACATTGGCAAATGGGGGTATTACCCGTAATCGTACAAATCGGCAATAGATTGACGGTAACAGTCGCGTTACAAATACTGCTACAACCATTAGTATTAGTCACTGTCACAGAATAAGTTCCTGCTGTATTGACTGAAATACAATTGGTAATCGCCCCGGTACTCCACAAATAAGTGGCAGCCCCAGCGGGCGTACAAAGTTGTGTCGATTGGCCTTGGCAAATGGAAGTATTACCCGTAATAGTACAAATCGGGGCAACAGTCGCGTTACAAATACTGCTACAACCACTAGCATTAGTCACCGTCACAGTATAAGTTCCTGCTGTATTTACTGAAATACAATTCGTGATCGCACCAGTACTCCATAAGTAAGACGCAGCACCTGCGGGCGTACAAAGTTGTGTCGATTGACCTTGGCAAATGGACGTATTTCCCGTGATCGTACAAATCGGCGATGGATTGGCGGTAACAGTCGCGTTACAAATACTGCTACAACCATTAGCGTCGGTGACGGTTACCGAATAGGTTCCTGCTGTACTAACAGAAATACAATTCGTGATCGCGCTGGTACTCCATAAATAAGATACAGCACCTGCGGGCGTACAAAGTTGCGTCGATTGACCTTCACAAATGGACGTACTACCCGTAATCGTACAAATGGGTAGCGGATTGACCGTTACCATAATCTGATTAGAAGTCACACTGCCACAGTTATTTGAATTAGTAACAGAATAATTACCACTTGTGGTGACTGTGATAGAGGCTGTTGTTGCACCAGTACTCCAAACACCACCACAATTTCCGCTAAGGGTGACACTCCCGCCTGTACAAAATGTTGTAACGCCGCTGGCTGTAATAGTGGACGCAGTAGGCTGCATATCAATATTCACTGCATTATTATGGAGTTCAATGGCACCTTGCCGACTCAGCCCACTTCCAAATAGAGCAGCTCCTTCCAATAACGTTATTGCTCCGTTTGCCAAAATAGTACCCCTAAAAACAGAACCTGCGCCTAATTCGACCGCTCCATTTATTTGCCAGTACACGTTGCATGAAGAGGCTGAATTAATCAGTATGACCCGAGATAAAGCAGTAGTTGACAAGGCACCGTTTATCTTAATAATAAACAAGGCATTAGGATTACATCCACCGTCAAGTATCAGATCTCCATTTAAAGTGGATGCACCCCCTAAACAGTAAACGTTTGGGGTCAGCATTTGGCCATTTCCCAAAGACGTTCCTATGACTAAACCACAGGTAACAGTACTTAGGCTAGCATAGGCAAGATCCACATCTATTTCGGCTTGTGCAGAAATAGCATCCGCCACATGGATTTGTCCATTCACTACGCCTGGAGGAAAACCTGTAAAGGCTCCTGCGTCTGTACCGATATCGCCGTTTACTACCGTTGCTCCGGTGTTTGAAAATGCACCCGCGGCAGTAAATAACGCAAAACTGGACGTTGCCCCTAGGTTGGGAGCTTGCCCGAAAATCGTGTTGGGAATTAAAAAAAGAACAAATAATGGTAGTGGAATAAGTAATAATTTTTTCATCTTACTTTTGTTTTGTTATACATAATTTCAATGGCACAAAGGTAGTGGGGTATGGCTAGTAATATTACACAATACGACTTAGATATTTACATAATTCACACATCGCTTCCTAAACTTATACATTTCAAATAAACCCAGTGCTGACAACTTCACACAGATACCTTTTGCTATACCTGATTCATCTATTCCTACAAAAATGCAAAAGAACGAGTTTTCCTAACCCAAGTCAACGTTTTTCGACGATGCAACCCTACACCTTTGCAGCGTTAATTTTAAAACATGATATACAATGAAAAAAACGTTTAAATTAGGTGTTTGGGCCATATTAACCTTGGTACTCACCGCCAAACTATCGGCTCAGTCGATGGTTGACTTATCTGTAGGGGCTTCCCATCAAGACAATTTTTTTGCTAATGTGGCATACCG